>NZ_WUEH01000005.1 GCF_010468615.1 Pseudodesulfovibrio sp. JC047
ACGAAAACACGTTGATCAACAAATGCTTCCACAAACCGATAAACTGATGATATTTTAATCCTAGCCATGTCGGCCTCCTTTGAGCTTCACTTTTACTGGTATTGTTACCAGATTAAGCCTTGGAGTGCCGACATGGTATTTTTGTGGTTTTATTTTGTGCATCCCTCTTGCGACGTGACGATGGGGCATGATTCAATATGATTTTGACATGGGTCTATATTCAGTCTATATTTAGTCTGACCGATTGAGGAGGATATTATGCAGTTTTCAGAACAGGTGAAGCCGATTAGTTATTTGAAGGCGAATGCCTCAAAAATGTTGAATGATATTGGCGATCAGCAACTTTATGTTATTACCCAGAATGGCGAGGCAAAAGCCGTTTTACAAAGTCTTGAGGAATACGAAAGAACACAGGAGACTTTGGCTTTGCTCAAGCTTGTTGCCATGGGTAAGACGGCCATCGAGGACGGTCGGGGGGAAGAGGCTTCGCAGGTCTTTGCCCGTATTCGCGAGGGGCTGTAGGACATGAAAGTGATTTTGGCTCCATGTGCTGCCAAAGATATTGAGGAGATTATTCAATTTATCAGGGTGCGCGACTCTCGTGAGGCTGCTATGGAGGTGCTGGGCCGATTGGAACAGACTGTTTTTTCTCTTGTCCATCTTCCGAATCGTGGTTCATGGGTCAGGGAGTTGGAAGCACTGGGGCTCAAGAGCGTTCGGGAAATTCATTGTTCGCCGTATCGCATTTTGTATGAGGTTCAGGTGGATGAAGTCCATGTCTTTTGCATTGCCGATGAGCGCAGGGATATGGCTTCTTTGCTTGAAAGGAGAATTTTGGGGGCGTGAGGCAATCGACTCGCCCCTTCTTTTTGTGATAAATAGGTTCCCCATCAAAAAGAAGGGACGCTCTTTCGAGCGTCCCTTGGTTGTTTGGGGGGTAAGTTGTTGATTATTTGATTTTGCCAGCCTTCCACGCTTCGATGAGTTTGTCGTAATCGACGGTTTCACCCTTGGGCTTCTCGTTGTCCAATTTGGCCTTGGGAGAGCCTGGCTTGTTCAACCAGTAGGACTCTTCGCGAGGTTCGTTCAGCTTGGGACCGCATTCGCCGAGGATGTTTGCTCGTTCGAGCCGCATCAGGATTTTGTCCTGTTCCTTGGCAAGGTTGTCCATGGCTGTGTCAACCGTGACTTCACCAGCCACTGCTTCGCCGATGTTCTGCCACCAGAGCTGGGCCAGTTTCGGATAATCGGGGATGTTTGTGCCGGTCGGGGTCCAGGCCACGCGAGCGGGACTTCTGTAGAATTCCACCAGACCGCCCAATTTCGGGGCGCGTTCGGTGAAGGATTTGTCACGAATGTCTGAATCGCGGAACGGGGTCAGACCAACGTGGGTCTTTTTCAATGAGGTGGTCTTGCAGACGCAGAATTGGGCAAACAGCCAGGCTGCCTGACGGCGTTTGAGCGGGGTGGATTTCAGCAGGGTCCAGGCACCGCAGTCCTGATAGCCGAGCTTCTGACCTTCAACCCAATACGGGCCGTGCGGAGACGGGGCCATGCGCCATTTGGGCGTCCCATCTGCGTTGACCACTGGTGTCCCTTCTTCAACCATGGCAGCGGTGAAGGCGGTGTACCAGAATATCTGCTGGGCAACGTTGCCTTTTGCAAGGCTGGGGAGGGACTGGTAGAAGTCCATGCCCAAGGCTCCTGGAGGAGCGTATTTACGCAGCCAATCCATGTACTTGCGCAATGCGTACTTGGCGGCGGGACCGTTGGTTGCGCCACCACGGGCAACGGATGAACCAACGGGACGGCATCCATCGACACGGATTCCCCATTCATCGACAGGCTTGCCGTTGGGAATACCCTTGTCACCGGCTCCGGCCATGGACAACCATGCATCCGTGAAACGCCAGCCGAGGTCCGGGGCCTTCTTGCCATAATCCATGTGGCCGTAAATGGCCTTGCCATCGATTTCCCGGACATCTTCACTGAAAAATTCAGCGATGTCTTCATAGGCCGACCAGTTGACCGGCACACCGAGTTCGTAGCCGTACTTGGCTTTGAAGGCTTTCTTCAGTTCGGGTTTCTGGAACCAGTCATACCGGAACCAGTACAGGTTGGCGAATTGTTGGTCAGGCAGTTGATAGAGTTTGCCATCAGGGCCGGTGGTGAAGGATTTGCCCATGAAGTCGTCGATATCAAGCGTGGGGAGGGTGACGGACTTTCCTTCTTTCTCCATCCAGTCCGACAGGTTGACCACTTTTCCGGAGCGGAAATGAGTGCCGATGAGGTCGGAGTCATTGATATAGGCATCAAAGACGTTTTCGCCTGATTGGAATTGAACCTGGAGTTTTTCGATGACATCACCTTCCTGAATCAGGTCGTGGGTGACCTTGATGCCGGTGATTTCATAGAACGCCTTGGCGAGTACTTTGGATTCGTACTCATGCGTGGGGATTGTTTCCGAGACAACCTTGATTTCCATGCCCTTGAAGGGAGCGGCGGCCTTGATGAACCACTCCATTTCCTTCATTTGTTCCGCTTTACTTAAAGTGGATGGTTGGAATTCGTTGTCGATCCATTTCTTGGCAGCCTTGGTGTCGGCAAATCCGACGCTGGCAAGGCTGAGACATGCTACCGTGAGCACGCCTATCATCACTAAACGCCGCAACTTCATACGTACCTCCGAATGCTGATTAAAAAAACACCTCTACCTCAATACCTCTTTGACAACCGTCGTTTTTCAAGACGGGTTGGGTTCAGTCGTGCGTTTGAGTTATCCCCACCGCATGACAAGAATGAGAAAACAGACCGATATCACCGTTGCAATCCAGACCTTGAAATCGGTCAGTCCAATCCATGATAAATGTATATATGCGCTGCCAAGCAGTCCGATGAACAGGCGGTCGCCCCGGGTCGTGGTGAGTGGGAGTATGCCGCGTCTGGGCACGCACGGTGAAACCACTTCCCATATCGTCATCCCGACGAGCATCAGGGCGATGACGCAAAAGAATCCCGCTGTGACTGGTGTCCATGCCATCCATTCAAGATTCATAGTCATATCCTCGTGTTAGACCCGGCCAAGGGCAAATCCCTTGGCAAGGTGGTTGCGTACAAACCAGATGACCAATGCGCCGGGCACGATGGTCAGGATGCCCGCGGCGGCCAGGAGTCCCCAATCCAGTCCCGTGGCACTGACGGTGCGTGTCATGGTCGCGGCGATGGGCTTGGCCGCTGTTGTCGTCAGTGTTCGGGCAAACAGGAGTTCCACCCAACTGAACATGAAACAGAAAAACGCGGTGACGCCGATACCGGCTCGAATCAACGGGATAAAGACCCGCAGGAAAAAGCGGGGGAAACTGTACCCGTCGATAAAGGCTGTTTCGTCAATCTCTCTTGGCACGCCTGACATGAATCCTTCCAGAATCCAGACCGAAAGCGGAACGTTGAACAGACAGTGCGCCAATGCCACCGCGATATGAGTGTCGATCAGGTTGAAGGTCGAATAAAGCTGGAAGAAGGGGAGCAGGAAAACCGCAGGTGGGGCCATGCGGTTGGTGAGCAGCCAGAAGAAGACCTGCGAGTCACCGATGAAGTGGTAGCGGGAAAAGGCATAGGCCGCAGGCAGGGCGACCAGCACGGAAATGACGGTGTTGATGGAAACGTAGATGATTGAATTGAGATAGCCGGAGTACCATGAAGAATCCGTGAATATCTTCATGTAGTTGGCAAATGTCGGATCGCTCGGATACCAGGCAAACACGCCCATGATATCGGCATTGGTGCGCAGCGACATGTTGAGCATCCAGTAGATCGGGAGAAACAACAGTGCCAGATAGATGATGAGTCCGATGGTTCGTTTCTTGATTATCATGATTTTTCTCCTGTTCCGACAGCCTGAAGGACCTGGTAGAACAACCAGCAGAACAACAGGATGATGAGGAAGTAGATCAGTGAGAACGCTGCGGCCGGTCCGAGGTCGAACTGTCCCACGGCGATTTTGACGAGATAGATGGACAGGAAGGTGGTCGAGTTGCCGGGACCGCCTCCGGTGAGGACAAAGGGTTCGGCATAGATCAGGAAACTGTCCATGAACCGGAGCAGCAGGGCAATGGTCAGGACACCTCGCATCTTGGGCAGTTGGATGTATCGGAAGACGGCCCAGGATGAAGCCCCGTCGATCTTGGCAGCCTGATAATAGGCTTCGGGGATGGCCCGGAGTCCGGCATAGGCCAGCAGCACCACAAGCGGCGTCCAGTGCCAGACCTCCATGAGCATCAATGTTGTCCATGCGTCGAAGGCGTGGGCGGTGTGATCAAACGAAATGCCGCTTTCATTGATGAGATAGCCGAACAATCCGATGTCCGGTCGGGTGAAGATGATCCAGATCGTGCCGATCACGTTCCATGGAATCAGCAGGGGGAGAGCGAGAATGACCAGACAGGCGGATGCGGTCCAGCCCTTTTTGGGCATGGTCAGCGCAATGGCTATTCCCAGAGGCATTTCGATGAGCAGTACCAGACTGGAGAATCCCAGTTGCCGCCACAGGGCGTCATGGAGCCGGACATCTTGCAGGACCTCCTTGAACCATTCGACACCCACGAAAAATCGTTGTCCGGGACCGAAAATGTCTTGAACCGAGTAGTTGACAACGGTCATGAGTGGAATGATCGCACTGAAAGCCACGATGATGAAGACCGGGAGAATGAAAAACCAGGCTTTGTTGTTATTCCATTTGTTCACAGTCGCCTCCCGTTATTTTATCAGTCGTTCATCGCAATAGATTTTCGTCTTTTCCGGCGGGAAGGTCAGCCAGCAGGGTCCATCCGGGACGCTTCGGTTGTCCTTGATTCTGGCCTTGACGTCGTTTTCGCCGAATCGTGCGGTGACAATGCGGCAGAATCCCTGATCTTCAACCCCTTCGACGTGGGCGGGAATGCCGCCGTCAACGGCTGTTTCGTGGAGTCCGACATACATGGGACGGATGCCTATTTTGAGGGAGCCGTTTTGGTGGGCGGCCTTTTCTGCGGAGTCCGGAGTCAGGGGAATGGCGACGTCATCGACAAGAGCCATGCCATCCCGCACGGTACATTCAAGGAAGTTCATGCCCGGGCTGCCGATGAAATATCCCACAAAGGTGTGGTCCGGGTTTTCGAACAGTTCCTCCGGCGTGCCGGTCTGGACGATTTCCCCTTTATACATGACCACGATTTGATCCGCGAAGGTCATGGCTTCCACCTGATCGTGAGTGACGTAGATCATGGTCAGTTTGAATTCCTTGTGGATTTCCTTGAGCTTGCGACGCAGATCCCATTTGAGGTGTGGATCAATGACCGTGAGTGGCTCGTCAAAGAGAATGGCGGCCACATCGTTTCTGACCAGTCCCCGCCCCAGGGATATTTTCTGCTTGGCATCCGCAGACAACCCGGCGGCGCGTTTGTTCAAGTCCTGTGTGAGGTCCAGAGCCGTGGCGATTTCATTGACCCGTTTGGCCACTGTCGCCTTGGGCACCCCCCTGTTTTTCAGAGGAAATGCGAGATTCTGGAAAACGGTCATGGTGTCGTAAAGCACGGGAAATTGAAAGACCTGGGCAATGTTCCGTTGCTCCGGCTGCATGGCCGACACATCTTTTCCATCGTAGAGAATGCGTCCGTGTGACGGTTTCAGCAGGCCGGAAATGATGTTGAGCATCGTGGTCTTGCCACATCCTGACGGACCCAGCAGGGCATACGCGCCACCATCTTCCCAGACCGTATGAATCTTTTTCAATGCGAAGTCGTCTTCACTGACCGGACGTGCGTGATAGCTGTGCTTGATTTCGTTGAGTTCAATGCGCGCCATGAGATCTCCCGGTTAGTCTGTCTCAGGCGAGGTCATGCGTTCTCCCGCCTTGTTGAATACGTAAAAGGCACTCGGATGGACATGGATGGATACCTGATTCCCGGTTTCATGCGTGTGAACACCATCATCCTGTACCACCAGAGATTCGTCGCCATGCCTGATGTGAACAAAGGTCTCCGATCCGTTGATTTCCGAGAGGGTGACTTCTCCGGTGACGTGGACATGCTCATCGCTGCCCCTGGTCATGCTGAGTCGGTTTGAACGGACACCGAAGACGTATGAGTCTTGAGGCAGGTCCCGCATGGCAGAGCCTTTGGGAAAGGTCAGTCCGTTTGTCATGCGAACCGAGTTTTCATCGATGAGACCGGTCATGAAGTTGATGGGAGGATCATTGAATATCTCGGCCACCTTGGTGGTCGCGGGGTGCTGGTAGACTTCTGCGGTCGGGCCGACCTGGAGCACACGCCCTTCGTGCATGACAATGATGTTGCCGCCAAGCATGAGGGCTTCACTTGGTTCCGTGGTGGTATAGACCACGACAGAATCCCGCTTGATGAAGATCTTTTGCAATTCGTCGCGAAGTTCTTCACGCAGTTTGTAGTCGAGATTGACGAGAGGTTCATCCAAAAGCAGGAGGTTGACGTTTTTGACCAAAGCGCGGGCAATGGCCGTTCGTTGTTGCTGTCCGCCCGAAAGCTCTGCGGGAAGCCGGTCGAGCAGATGCTCTATGTGCAGCATGGATGCCGCTTCCATGACGCGTCTGTCGATTTCGTTTTTTTTCACTCCATGGATTTTCAGGGGTGAGGCGATGTTTTCATAGATGGTTTGGGACGGGTAGTTGATGAATTGCTGATACACCATGGCAATGCTGCGTTTGCGGACGGTCACGCCCGTGACATCCTGCCCATCGGCAATCACGGTGCCTGATGTCGGTCGGTCAAGTCCTGCCATGACACGGAGGAGAGAGGTCTTGCCCGCCAGGGTCCGTCCCAGGACGACATAGCGGGAACCTGATTCGAATTTCAGATTGATTTCGTCGAGATGGACTTCCTGCCCAACCAGTTTGTTGACGCCTTTGAGTTGTAAACCCATGAATCGTACTCCCGGTGGTCTGTTCCGGTCAAAATTACCAGAGTATAGTCACATTGCGACATAACACCCTCAGCAAATGTTCGCAAGCGAAAACACTTTTTTTATGACTCCTGGAGTATCGACTTGGTGATATGAGAACTGGTGTCTACTCAGCTACATAGAGTTCGACATCGTTGTGCTTTATGATTTCGACGAGTTCGGCTGGTGGGTTCTTGTCGGTGAACATGGCATCCACTTCGCGGATATTGCCGAGTCTGACCATGGCGTTTCGACCGAATTTCGTGTGATCCGTGACCAGGAAAACCTTGCGGGAGTTCTCGATGATCGACCGGGCGGCCGTGACCTCGCGATAGTCGAAATCAAGGAGTGTGCCGTCCTGATCCACGCCGCTGATGCCGATGACCCCGTAATCGACCTTGAACTGGCGGATGAAGTCGATGGCGGCCTCACCCACGATGCCGCAATCCTTGTGACGGACAATGCCGCCAGAGACGATCACTTCAATGCCTTCGTTGACGCTGAGTATCTTGGCAACATTGAGATTATTGGTAATGACACGCAGTGAGTCGTGATGGACCAGAATCCTGGCAACCTCTTCCGTGGTGGTGCCCATATTGATGAAAAGTGATGATTTGGTGGGAATGTTTTGGGCGACCAGTTTGGCGATGATCTGCTTTTCCCGGAGGCAGAGGACCTTTCGATCCGTGTAGTCCATGTTTTCCGTGGTGAGTACGGGACCGGCCCCACCGTGGTGGCGTTGGAGCTGTCCCTGATCGCTGAGGGTATTGATGTCGCGACGGATGGTCTGGGGAGTGACGTTGAACTTGATGGCCAGAGCGCCGATGGTGATGAACCCCCGCTCTCTGACAAGCGCAACGATCTGTTTGTGCCGAAGCTGGACCGAGGCGTGTTTTCCGCTTTTTTCAGGGGAATGTGGTGCATCGTGATCTGACATAATCCTTCCTTCCGTCTCTGATATGTTCAAATGTGAACGGTAAAAACCGGGGTTCTTTGTTCGAAAATGAAAAAAAATAATGACGCAACCCGTGTTTTTCGGTATATTTGGTCCGTCTTTTCTTTTTATTGCGTCTAGAATTTTCTTTTTTGTTCATACCATTTTCATTTTTTTGCGACAAGGGAAAATGAAAAAAGGGTGTTTGAACAAAGAATCTGTGGTGTTTGCAGGCGGACGTTCAGGAGTTTTTCGTGAACATTCTTCAGACAACGGTTCTTATCGTTGGTGGCGGAGCGACCGGAACCGGTTTGGCCCGGGATCTGGCCTTGCGAGGTGTGTCCTGTCTACTGGCTGAACGGAGTGATTTCAACGCAGGTGCGTCCGGGGGGAACCACGGATTGTTGCACAGCGGGGCACGCTATGTCGCTTCGGACATGGAGGCCGCGGTCGAATGTCGGGATGAGGGACAGTTGCTCAAGGCCATGGCCCCTCAATGTATCGAGGATACCGGCGGACTTTTCGTCGCCGTGGAAGGGGATGACGAGCAGTATGTGGCCGATTTTGAGGGAATGTGTCGCAAGAGTGACATCCCGGCCCGGGCACTGGATCGCTCCGAGGCGTTTGAATGTGAACCGCTTTTGTCCGACAAGCTGATTGCCGCTTACGCGGTTGACGATGCCGCCATTGATCCGTTCATGCTGTCTCTTGACAATATGGCCCATGCGTTGGACCTCGGTGCGCGCGTGCTCAGGAACACCCGGGTCGTTCGTTTCCTGCGTGAAAATGGACACATTCGACAGACGATATTTCTGGATGAAACATCAGGTGAAACCTTTGCGGTCGAGGCCGAGATTGTGGTCAACGCGACCGGGGCGTGGGCCGGGATCGTGGCGGCCCTGGCCGGGGCAGATATCCATATTCTATATTCGTCCGGGAGTCTGCTCGTGACGCAGGATCGGTTGGCCAGACAGGTGGTCAACCGGCTGCGCAAGGCATCGGATGCGGATATTCTCGTGCCTGGCGGAACCGTCTCCGTGCTGGGAACCACGTCCGTGACCATTGATTCGCCGGATCTCTGCCGTCCAACCGTGGCCGAGGCGGACAGGATTGTCGAAGACGCTCAGGCCATGATGCCTGTTCTGGCGACGACCAGATATATTCGGGCGTATTCTGGAGTACGTCCGCTCGTGTTGACCGGGGAGAGTGGTGACGCCCGAAGTGTCAGCCGCGGATTTTCCCTGATCGATCATGCCCGTGATGCCGTCGATAATTTCATCACGATCACTGGTGGCAAGTTGACCACTTTTCGACTCATGGCGGAAAAAACTGCGGATTTGGTGTGTGCCAAACTCAAGGTTGATGCCCCGTGTCTGACTCGGACAGAACCGCTTCCCGCTTCGACCATGGGGCGGTGGACAGAACCGGGTTTGGCGCCGAAGGACTGGGTGCGCAATCGGGACGAGGATGATTTGATTCTGTGTGAATGTGAAATGGTGTCTCGAAACACGGTGGATGCCGTGATCGCGGCCATGCCGGGAATGCGTGGCAAGTCCATGCTCAAGGCGATCGGTTTGCGGAGTCGGGTGGGCAAGGGACCATGTCAGGGCGGTTTTTGCGGTCTCAGGATCACTGGTCACTTGTACGATCAGGGGCATGTCAGCGGCGAACAGGGGCTTTCGGAACTCTCGTCATTCGTGGAGCGGCGATGGCGTGGTTTTTCACCGATTCTGTGGGGGCTTCCCATGGTGCAGGCCGATTTGCAGGAAGCCTTGTATTGCGGCGTACTTGATATGGAATTGGACCACAATACGGATGATTTGACCTGTGAGGATGACGAATGACCGGGCGCGACACACTGTATGATGTCATGGTTATTGGGGCCGGATTTGCCGGAATGGCGGCTTCCCTGTTTGCCGCGCGGCACGGCTTGAACGTTGTGCAGACCGGAGCCACGGGCGGCATTGATTTCAGTACCGGATTCATCGATCTCATGGGCGTGCACCCTGTCGAAGACGGCAAGCGGTGGGGCAACCCCTGGGCTGCCATTGAAGCCGTGGTGCGGGACTGTCCCGACCATCCCTATGCCCGGTTATCCAAAGATGAAATCGCCGAATCCATCAACTGTTTCACGGAATTCCTTACGGAACAGGGATTGGAATACGTGGGGCATACCGATCGCAATATCTGTTCCCTGACACCGGCAGGCACCGTCAAACGGACCTATCGGGTGCCCGAGACCGCGTGGAACGGATCGCTCGCTCTGGAGCGGAAAGCACCGACGCTTCTTGTGGATTTTCACGGACTCAAGGGGGTCAGCGGTGCGCAGATCGTCGAGACCCAGAAACAGCATTGGCCGGGGGTGAAAGCGGTTCGGGTCGCGTTCCCTGGCGGACGCGGTGAGTTGTACCCCGAACATATGGCGTGGGCATTGGCTGATCCGGCGGTGCAACAAAAAATGATGGCCGAGGTCCTGCCCCATGCCGAGGATATCGAATATATCGGATTTCCTGCGGTCCTCGGGCTGAATGATCCCGGGACAGTCGTGCGCCATTTGGCCGAGCTGTCAGGCAAGCGGATTTTTGAGATTCCGACCATTCCGCCATCTATTGCCGGTCCCCGGCTTCGGGCTGTTTTTGATCGGGGATTGCCTGGTTTGGGGGTTCGAACGCTTTCGCAAAAATTGGTGACCGGGGTGACGCAGAGAAGTGACGGAGGTTTTGATTTTCAGGTCGGTTCCGGTCCGGCCACTGTTTCGATTTCGGCGAAAAAGGCGATTTTGGCGACCGGACGGTTTTTCGGCAAGGGACTGCGTGCGGATCGGGAAAAGGTGGTCGAGCCGATTTTTGATGTGCCGGTGGTGCAACCTGCTCAGCGGGATGCATGGCATAATCCGGCCTTTTTTGCGAAACAGGGGCACCCGATCAATCGGGCCGGGGTCGAGGTCGATGCCCGGTTGCGTCCGATCGGGCCGAGCGGGGAGCCGCTTCATGACACGCTTTTTGCGGCGGGGGCCATTCTGGCTCATCATGATTGGATGCGGATGAAATGTGGTGCCGGACTTGCCATTGCGACCGCTTTCAGGGCCGTGAAGGAACTGATGCGATAATCACACGCCAAAAACGGGCAGGAAGGACAGCGTATGACATTTTTTGATATCGGCCTGAGCGTGGCACTGGTCATCTGTGTGGCTGGGGTGGGATTTCGCGTGGCTCGATGGCGCGGGAAATGGGCTTCTCCCGAATCGTCCTCCGCGTCCCAATGGTGTTTTGGTGTGGCCAGTCTTAAGGCGTTGGTGCTTGATGTCCTCCTGCTTGCCCGGACCGGGCGGACCAGTGCTTTCCGGTGGTTGGCACACGCACTCGTTTTTTTCGGATTCATGGGCTTGCTGCTGTTTCACGCCCTGGATGAGACGGTGACGGCATTCTTTTTCCCAGCGTATGAATCCACGCTTGATCCATGGCAATTTCTCCGCAACCTTTTGGGACTCATGACGCTTGTCGGGCTTGCGCTCATGGCCTTTCGTCGGCTGTGGGAAAAACGGCTTCGCGACCTGACACGATTTCAGGATTGGGCCGCGTTGTTGGTGATTGGGGGCATCATCCTGTCCGGCTTTTTTCTGGAAGCGTCGAAAATTATTTCCCCGGCCGTGTTTGATCGCATGGTCGAAGCGTATTTCATCCCGGAAACAGACCGGGACGTCACGGCACTGAAGGCGTTTTGGTCCCATGAATATGGTGTGGTCTTTTCGGTGCCGTATCCCTCAGATGCCGAAACGCTTGGCTTTGGGGCGAGCCTCAATGAAGACAGTTGTGTCGATTGTCATGCCGACACGGGCACCGCCTTTGTTTCCCGTTCGCTGGCCACGGCCCTTGGCCCTGTCGCGTTTGCCATGAATACGAGCAGGGCGGATCAGGTCTTTTGGTATCTCCATGTCCTGTGCTGTTTTGTGGCTCTGGCGGCCATTCCATTTGGCAAGTTCTTTCATCCTGTGACAACGCCGGTCAATCTCGTGGTCCGTCAGGGACGACGAGATGATCCCGAAGACATGCTGCCGTCGGATGGGGGGCGGGGCATGGGAATGGATGCCTGTACCCGGTGCGGCGAATGTAGTGTGCATTGCAGCGTTGCCCCGGCCTTTTCGGTCTTGGGAAATGCCATGATTCTTCCTTCGGAAAAACTGATGGCCCTCCGACAGATACATGCAGGGGCTTCCTTGTCCGAGGCGACTTTGACCGCGTTTTCTGAGGGAAGTCGTCTGTGTACTGAATGTCTGCGCTGTACGGAGATCTGTCCGGCAGGGATCAATCTTCAGGATTTGTGGATCGCGTCCAAGGCCCAGCTCGTTTCGCAAGCACCGAGTCCCAACGATTTGATGCGCAACAAGACTCCGTCACAACGGGCCAGAGTTTTTGACGATTTGTGTGCGTCATCAGTGGTTCCTGCGGTGACGGGATTGGCGGATGATTCCACATCGTATTGGGCGTGTGTGCAATGTACCACCTGTACCAGCGTGTGCCCGGTGGTGGCGGTCAGTGAAAATCCGTCAGGCGATCTTGATCTGTTGCCACAGCAGATCATGAATTTGCTCCGTATGGGACTCAAGGAAGAAACGCTTGGCGCGCGCATGGTGTGGAGTTGTACCACCTGCTACAAATGTCAGGAACATTGTCCGCAGAACATTCGCGTGGCCGATGTGTTGTACGAGCTGCGTAATACGGTCGCGGCCCGAATCAGGGACGGTGGTGTCCGGTGCTCGAAAAAGGGAGAATCCCAGTGAAGTACGCCTATTTCCCGGGATGCAAGATCCCGCATCATCTGCCCGAATACGGCCAGTCTGTTCAGGCCATGTGCGCGGCTTTGGATATTGAGTTGATCCCGTTGGAGTTTTCTTGTTGCGGGTGGCCCATGCGGCATGAAAACGAGCTGGCCTCCATCTATGCCGCCGTTCGAAATTTCGTGATCGCCAACGATGCCGGGCTGCCGATTTTCACCCCGTGCAAATGTTGTTTCGGTCATCTGAAATATGCCGAATCACGGTTGGCGGAAAATGCGGATATCGCCGCTCAAGTCCGTGAACTGCTGGCTCGTGACGGTCTGTCATTTTCCCGTGAAACAGCCATTTTTCATATGTTGACCGTTCTTGATGAACAGGTCGGGGCCGAGAACCTCCGAAAACGGGCCGCAAAACCACTCACCGGAGTGAAGGTGGCATGTCATTACGGCTGTCATGCACTCCGTCCGGGGAACGTCACGAATTTTGACGATCCCCTGGCCCCGACCGTGTTCGAACGGCTGATGCAGGCCATTGGCGCGGACACGCTTGATTGGGATTTGCGGCTGGAATGTTGCGGATACCCGTTGCGTGGCAGGGACAATACCATTTCCGAAGCTCTGATGCGCAAGAAGCTCGCCGGAGCTGCTGCCTCTGGAGCGGATGTCCTGGCCACGGCTTGCACCTATTGCCAATTGCAATTCGACAGGGAGCGGGATGCGCTTCCCGCTGGCGATTCGGCGCGCATGGCTCCGCCTGCCGTGCTGGTCAGTCAACTGGTCGGCGTGGCGCTTGGGTTGGACAAGCGGGAACTCGGTCTGGATGGAAATCATATCCCTTGGGAGTGGTCGGGTTTTTAGGAACGTCATTGTGTGATACGGATTCAGGCAAAGATCAGCATACCCGTTTGAGCGTGAACAAGGAGAGACCCATGGCACAGTATATTGGAGCTGTTGATTCCGGAACCACGAGCAGTCGATTCATCATTTTTGACGAGCGGGGCCGTATTGTCGGGCTGGACCAGAAGGAGCATCGGCAGATTGATCCAAAGCCTGGATGGGTCGAACATGATCCCATGGAAATCTGGATCAATACCCAGGAGGTCATCAGGGGGGCGTTGACCAAATCCGGTCTCAAAGGGTCTGATTTGGCAGCCATCGGCATTACCAATCAGCGTGAAACCACGGTTGTCTGGGATCGAGCCACGGGCAAGCCTTTTTACAATGCCATTGTCTGGCAATGCACCCGAACGCATCGGATATGCAAGGAACTCATGGTCGACGGCGGTCAGGATCGGTTTCGAGAAAAAACCGGATTGCCTATTGCCACCTATTTTTCCGGTCCGAAAATCAAGTGGATTCTGGATACTGTTCCCGAAGCGCGAATCGCCGCCGAAAAAGGAGATGCCATGTTCGGAACCATCGAAACATGGATCATCTGGTGGCTGACTGGTGGGCCAAAAGGAGGTGCTCATGTCACGGATGTGACCAATGCGAGCCGCACGATGCTCATGGATTTGAAGACGCTCGAATGGGATATGGATATCATTCGAGCCATGGATATCCCTGCCGAAGGCCTTGCCCGTATTGTCCCCTCATCTGATGAAGATACATGGGGACCGACATCGGAAGACGGTCCTTTGGGTGCCCGTGTGCCTGTTTGCGGGGCGGTGGGGGATCAACAGGCCGCCTTGGTCGGGCAGACGTGTTTTGCGCCTGGTCAGGCCAAGAATACGTATGGAACCGGGTGCTTTTTGCTCATGCACACCGGGCACAAGCCCATTCAATCTTCTCACGGCTTGATTACCACGCTCGCCTATCAGTTCAGTGGCCGCAAACCGTCCTATTGTCTGGAAGGCTCCATCGCCATTGCCGGGGCCTTGGTTCAATGGCTTCGGGACAACCTGCGCATGTTCGATTCCGCGCCGGAAGTCGAAGCACTGGCCAAAAAGGTCGAGGACACCGGCGGCATGTACATTGTCCCGGCATTCTCCGGCTTGTACGCGCCGTATTGGCGACCGGACGCCCGAGGGGTCATGGTTGGTCTGACCCGATATATCAACCGGAATCATATTGCTCGTGCCGTGCTCGAAGCCACAGCCTATCAGACCATGGATATTGTGGAGGCCATGAACAAGGATTCCGGTGTCGAGTTGCAAACACTCAAGGCGGACGGGGGCATGGTGTTCAACGAGCTGCTCATGCAATTTCAATCCGATATACTCAATGTCCCGGTTGTGCGGCCCAAGGTGGCTGAAACAACCTGCCTTGGCGCGGCCTATGCCGCAGGTATCGCCGTGGGATTCTGGTCCGGGCGGGAAGAGTTGTCCAACAATTGGGAAGAAGATCGGACCTGGCAACCCAACATGGCCGAACACGACCGGGCCGAAGGCTACAACGGATGGAAAAAGGCTGTCGAACGCACCTATGATTGGGTTGATTAGCAATTGTATCTGAAATATGAAGGACTTCGGTGGCCATTGAAGGCCACCATGTCTTGTGAGCAGAGAGGTCTCCAATGCAGCTATACATGTCCCCGTTGAAACGAATTCCCATGCTCGACACAGCTCGGTTCTTCGGCATGATATTGGTTTATTACGGGCACATCATTGAACGGATAATGTATCTTGAGAATCCCGTTGCCGCTGCCCAGTACAAATTCATCTACTCCTTTCACATGCCTTTTTTCTTTCTTTTGGCCGGTTTCACCCTTGACCCGGACAAGATGGTGGTCCCCATCGGCAAGTTTTTCAAGAAAATAGCGGCATCCAGGCTGGTTCCCTACTTCTTTTTCACGCTGCTTCTGTTACTCGCAAGTTTGATTTTTCCTGGGCATTTCGTGGTCGTGGATCTTTCGAATGCATCAGGATATCTGAAAGGAATCATCGCGACGCTCACGGGATTTCCCATTTTCAACATTCCGCTCTGGTTCATGGCCTGTCTGGTTTCTGTCGAAATTCTGCACTTTTGCGTTGGGCGATTCCTCACGAGTCCGTTCAGGATTTTTGCCGCGATCATGGGGTTTTATGTGGGAGGCTATGCCTTGACCTCGACCATTCAGTTCATCCCCGGGCCGAATTTTTGGCTTGTTCACGAAGCCCTGGTTGTCTACGCATTTTACCTGATTGGTGTATTCTTTCGTCGAAATGGTATTTTACTTGGTAGTCAACCTCGGTGGCGGCTGCTTCTCGCGACCGTTGTTTGTGCGGGGATTGTTTGTGTGACCTACGACATGAACACTGGGCCATTTCGTTTTTTCAACGCTGTGGTCATTGTGTTGTCCAGCCATGGAAACATGGTTCTTTTCCCCCTGACAGCCGTGGCCGGGAGTTTGATGATACTCCTTTTGGCCCGGAGTGTCGGAACCAACAAATATGTCATGTTCATGGGGGAGAATGCGCTGATTCTCTTTTGCCTGAATGGTGTATTCTATCACTTTTTCAACGGGCCGTTTGCCGCATGGTTCGTTGCCCGATTCCCGGGGCATTGGTTGGCCGTCACTAGTGCCGGAATCCTTTTTACCATCGTCAGCCTCTTGTGTTGCATCCCTTGTATCATTGCGTTCAATACCTTCTTTCCTCAACTCGTCGGCAAGCCCCGTGTGCAAGGTCCTGTGCTGCCTCGGTTGATACGATAAAGGTTTCCGGGGGCCGCTTTCAGCGGGACCAGCCCTACCGGGGGTCGCTTTCAGCGGGACCAGGACGCTGTCCTGGACCTGCCAGAGGCCCCTTTGAAAAGGGGCCTCTGGACTCCCCGAAACTTTTTGTCGCTCGCTACGCTCGAAGCTGTCGGCAGCCATTGTTTGTGCGGTTTGTGGGAGTGCGTTGTAAAAAATAGCATTTTTTACAGACTCAATAAAAATTCAGAAATATCTGCTTGTTGCAAGATTCTCTTATTTCTTTACTCATGCTATCTTTTCTCTCTTCTTCAATCTCATTCAATGGATGTCGTGGAGCCTCGCCAAAGGCGCGATAAAAAGTTCTGGAAGGGAGTCCAGAGGGGAACCTCTTTCAAGAGGTTCCCCTCTGGCCGTCGGAGACATTTTTTGCACGACGGCGAGGGGTCGCCGAAGGCGTGCAAAATGTTTGGGAATAGAGGATATGGGGCTGAGGGGGTTCTTGAATCAATCCAAATGTATTCCCAATTCTTCCCATTGGGCTGTGGCACTTTTTTGGGCGAGTTGGGCCATGTGTTCCGGCCATGGTTCGATGACGAGAGCTTCGGCCACGAGTTGCCAGAGGTATTTGACTTCGAATTGATAGCCGTCGAAGAATTTGGGGATGCGTTTCATGATCTGGTCGCGGCAATTGGAGCAACCGACCACGACGACATCCGCGCCACTGTTCTTGATTTGTTCATATTTGTATCGGGCATGCCATGCGGATTGTTCTTCAAAGGGCATGGGCCACATGCCACCGCCTGCGCCGCAGCAATAGTTTTTTTCGCGGTTGGGTGTCAGTTCAACAAAGTCATCAACACACTGCTGCACGATCCAGCGGGGTTCGTCGAAATAGCCCGTGCCGAAATTGCGTTCGAGTTCGCGGCCATGCTTGCAGGAGTCGTGAAAGGTGAAGGTCTTTCCGGCATGGACAGACGGATCGAGCGTGAGCCTGCCCGATTTGATGCGATCCATGAGATAATCATAGAGGTACATGAAATCGACGGCATTGGCCGGATCTTCCGCAACGAGTTTGGTCATGCCTTTGCGAAAGCCGTATGATCCGCCGCCGCAGTCGGGCATGATGAGCGATTTGATGTCGTGCTGCTGCATGAAGGTTATCTTGCGCCGGGCGAGTTCCGTATTGGCGGTCTCGTTGCCGGTGAAGAGTGCCCAGTCAACCGCTTCCCAGTTCTCCGAAGGCACGGTCCAGTTTTCCCTGGCCGCGTAGAATATTTTCCACCACCAATACTGATCTTCGAAGTCGCCGTAGACTTCCTTGGAATTCGGAAAAAAGAGGATATCGGCCCCGTGCTTGTCCACCGGGACGAAAAAACCGGGCAGTTCTTCGGCCAATTCTTCGCCGAGTTCGGCCATGCCTTCAAGATAATCTGTTTTTGAAATTCCCAGATTGTTGCCGGTTTCGAGGTTGTTGACCATGCCTTTGTGCAGGGACCCGGGAACATCCTCGCGTGGGCGGAGACTCTTCAAATGTCCCATGATCGCCGTGATGTCGATTCCGCCGGGACAGGTGGCGGTGCATCGACCACATCCCGTACACAACCATGGAAAGTCGGACGCAACCACTTCATCGACCAGCCCGTTGGCGAGCAATCGCATGACCTTTCTGGCATCCCATCCTTGCTGGGCCGGTGCCCCGGTGGTCGGACACCCATTGGCGCACACCCCGCAGACAAGACAATTGGAAAAATCGTATGTGTCGAGGAAAGCGAGTTCTTTTTTATACTGATTAGGTCTGTTATTCATACCGAAATCCTGTATTTGCAAAGCCGATTTGCCCAGCGAAGAGGCGGGCACATGAAGTAAACGGGATGCGGAAGTGCGTGAAAAAGTCGAGGGGGGACCGCTGTGTGAGTCTCTCAATGCTTGAGAATGTTTCCTACATAAGGTTTTTCAGTAAGTCAAAGCCATATCGAGTATTCTTTTTTGTTGCCGTAAATCTCGTTTTTTTAAGGTGTTGAAGGTCATTATATGGGGTGAATGAACGAGTTGTCCGCAAAAGAACCGTATTTAGGTGTTGACAAAGTGGGCACTGCTCAATATTCGTTGAAAACGATTTTCAATCTCATTAAAATATATGCGCAGGGGGCGAGTCGTGGTGGACGGATTGGTCAGGACATCGGTTTTGGATACTTCAGTGAAGATTCAGGAAAAGGTCAGAGAATATGAGGTGACCGTTGTGCGAAGCATGGTTGTTGTCGTTGCTGGTGCAGGGGTGTTCATGATGGCGACCTGCGGTGTTATTCTACAATTTTCGGCGGTTTGAGTGATATGGTGAGCTGTTCTATTGATGGAATTTTCCAATGAAAAAAGAAGTATTTCAAAAAGAGAAGCACGTGCTTTCACAGGCTGAAGCGTCGCTTGCGGCAAGCCAACGGGAGGGGCTGCCGATTGCTCCTGCGTTTGTGGCTTTGGTCAAGGGATATGATCGCCTTTTGCGGCAAAGCCAGCGGCTTGTCACCATGGGCGATCGGATGCAGCAGTCGCTTACCGTATTGAATCGGGATCTTGAAGCCAGTGAGGTCAAGTACCGAGGGATTTTTGAAAATGTGACGGAAGGCGTCTACCGATGCGATGCCCAAGGGGCGTTTATCGAAGTGAATCCGGCCTTGAGCGGGATGTTTGGCTTTGCGGAACCGGCCGTGTTTCTTGATGCGATCGGAACCATTCGGGAATTGTTTTGCCATGAGGCGGATTTTTCCCGGTACACAGCGCAGCTGGAGTCGGGGAATGTGCGGCATCTGGAAGTCAAGGCCTGTGGTCCCGACGGCGTGAGTCTGTGGGCGGAGTTCAGTGCCAGTCGCGTGTGCGATACCGCATGTGATGCGAATTGCAATGGAATTGTGGGGATTGTCGCGGATGTGACTGAGCGCAAGACCATGACCGAGGAGATGTGTCGCCTTGCTCGGACCGACAGTCTGACCGGATTGTGGAATCGGGGATATTTCATGGAATTGGCCACTCGGGAAATTGCTCGCAGCAAGAGGGGAAAGTTGTCGTTGTCCCTGCTGATTATCGACGCGGATTATTTCAAGGGGATCAATGATGCGTATGGGCATGATGTTGGGGACAAGGTCCTGGTGGCCTTGAGCGGTGCGCTGCTTGATTCCGTCAGGGAAGTGGATGTCGTCGGTCGGTTTGGTGGCGAAGAATTCGTGGTATTGTTGCCGGATGCGGCGAGAAACGATGCCTGTTGTGTGGCAGAGCGCATTTTGGAAGGCGTTCGGCAGGTTGTTGTCGATGCCGGAGGGGTACAGGTATCGGTGGCTGTCAGCATCGGATTGGCATCGCTGGAGAGTGGGGAAGAGACCTTGGATGGACTGCTCAAGTTTGCCGACATTGCCTTGTATGCAGCCAAGAAAAATGGTCGGGACAGGGCTGAAGTCTATCATCGATCGGGTTGCGTGTGCGCCGGGCAGGCGGCTGTTTCCGACACAGAATATCAGGACGTGGGGCAATGAATTTTTTGACAGGGCTACTCAATGGGCTTTTGCATTGGAGCGTTGAGCGAAAGATGCTGGCCATGCTTTTTTTCCCGGTGGTTGTTTCACCTCTGGCCATCTTTATTATCCTGCAATCACGGGGTATTGGATTCACCACGAATTTTTTGGTGGCGTTGGTGGTTTTGTCCATCATTTTGCTGGTGCCCTTTGCAAAGTGGATGAGTCATGTGATTGCCCTGCAAAATATCAAGCAGCTCAATGAACAGTGCCAGATGCTTAAACAGGGAAATTACAATCAGGTGCAACTGCCGGATGCCGACGTGGATGGGCACGATTTCCTGGAGTTGAAGCGAAACATGCACTGGATGAGCAACGCCATCGCCATGCGTGAGCAGAAGTTGCAAAGGGCCATGGCCGATCTTGCTCAGGCACAGCGACAGCTTGGTGAGAGTCTGGATTGCGCCAGTGTCATTCAGACGTCCTTTCTCCCCAACATGGTCGATTTGTATGATTATATTCCCGATCATTTTCTTGTGTGGGAACAACGAGACACTGTGGGGGGCGATGCCTATTGGCTCAAACCGACCGATCAGGGGTTTTTTGTCGGTGTCATCGATTGTACCGGGCATGGGGTTCCCGGAGCATTCATGACATTGATTGTGACATCGCTTTTGGACAAGGCCTCGGCGGACGGGACATCGAGCCCTGCCACGATTCTTGGCCGGATGAATCGGCTTATCAAGGACGCGCTCGGGCAGAACGATCGGGATTCCAGATCGGATGACGGTATGGATTGCGTCTTGTGCCATGTGGCGGATGATGGCGGGAGCATAATTTTTTCCGGGGCGAATTCACCCTTGTATGTGGTGGATGACTCCGGTGTTGCGTGTCTCAAGGGAGACCGATGCGGATTGGGCTATGTCCGTTCGTCTCGTGAATTTGTTTTTACGGATGTAGCGGTCCCGCTCTCGGATTCGACCCGGGTATACCTGACGTCGGATGGATTTGTGGATCAGGTTGGCGGAACACGAAAATTTCCCTTTGGGCGGCGGCGTTTCATGGCGTTTCTGGAAGAACAACGAGGGTCTCCCATTGCAACGCAGGGCGTGGAACTCATGCACAGACTCAAAGAGTATCAAGGCGATGAAGTACGTCGGGATGACGTGACGCTTCTGGGGTTTGACGTGAAAGGAGGAAAATAGAATGAGAACAAATTTGTTTAAATATTACGACGAAATGAAACAGGATGGTGTGTTTTTGTATTTTAATGGTCCCGTGTCTCAGCGGGTGGTGGAAGGGCTTGCCGATTCCATGCGTTCCAAAATGCGGGCCGAGGAAGCTGGCATGGGGGTTATGCAACGGGTCTTTTCCATATTGGTCGAGCAGATGCAGAATATTGTCCGATATTCGTCGGACCGGCATGTGGATTCGACGGACTCTGGTGGCGAGATGGCCCATGGGCAAGTGGTTGTCGGGCGAGAAATGGACGGGTCCTTTTTTGTGGCGTGTGGAAACAAGGTCTCGGCCAAGGATTGCGCAACGCTGACCGCATCGCTTCAGGTGTTGCGTTCGATGAATAAGGACGAATTGAAGGCGTATTATCGAGAACGGCGAAAAAGCGGAGAGTGCGTGACCGATAAGGGCGCGGGACTCGGGCTGGTCGAAATGGCCCGCAAGGCGTTTCGTCCCATGGATTTCGATATTGTTCCAGTCGATGGCGGGACGTCGTTTTTCTCCATGAAAGTGGTGATCCAATAGGAGATGGGCATGACAAAATACAGCATTCAGGCGACCAATTCCTCACCGTCTATCAATTTTGACCCCGATGATATGTCCTTTGAAATCAAGGGAGAGTCCTACCCGGAAAATTGCTGGGCCTTTTATGATCCCATGTTCAGGTGGTTGGAACAATTCTTTTCCGTGACCCGTGAGGAACGGGTGGAGATCAATATGGAGATTCTCTATTTCAATTCATCCTCGTCCAAAACATTCATGGATTTTTTCGAGATGCTCGATACCCATGCGGAAAATGGCCGGAATATCGTGGTGAACTGGCGATACCATGAAGAAAATGAGTCGGCCATGGAGTGCGGTGAAGAGTTCATGGGCGATGTGGAACAGATCAAATTCAACCTTGTCGAATTGACAGATATCAGGGAGTCGGAATGAATCCTCGGCAGATACAATCATCTTTGAAAACGCTCATTGCGTTGCAACAGCCCGTGTTTATCTGGGGTGCGCCCGGCGTGGGAAAGAGTCAGATCGTGGCGCAGGTTGCCCGGGAAATGAAACGGGAATTGATCGATATACGGGCCGTATTGCTGGACCCTGTCGATCTTCGGGGATTGCCTTCGGTCAAGGATGGGACCGCCTTTTGGAGTCCGCCGTCCTTTTTGCCGACCACGGGAGAAGGCGTGTTGTTCCTCGACGAATTGAACGCGGCTCCGCCGTTGGTTCAGGCGGCCTGCTATCAATTGGTGTTGGATCGGAAGGTTGGGGAATATACGTTGCCGGACGGCTGGACGGTTGTCGCGGCTGGTAATCGGGAGACGGATCGGGCCGTGACGCATCGGATGCCGTCGGCGTTGGCGAACCGTTTTGTTCATCTGGATTTCACGGTCGATGTCGAGATGTGGCTGGACTGGGCTCATGCCAATAATTTGTGCGAAGAAATTCTTGCGTTTATCCGATTTCGACCGAATTTGTTGCATAACTTTGATCCCAAACAGAATGAAAAGGCGTTCCCCTCACCTCGATCATGGGAGTTCGCCGCCCGTATTCTCGCTGCGAAGCCGGACCCGGATGTTGAATTGAGTCTGCTGAAAGGGACGGTCGGGCCAGGCGCGGCGGTTGAATTTGCCGGATTTTCCCGGATATTCAGACAATTGCCCGACCCGGATCATGTCATCGATCAACCGGATACTGCGGTTGTCCCTGATGAACCCGCGACGTTGTATGCCTTGTGCGAAGTCCTGGCGCAGAAGGCGGGCGATGCAACCGCTGAAAGCATCGTTACGTATGCCTCCCGGTTGCCTGCCGAGTTCGGTGTGCTGCTCGTGCGGGATGCGGTGAAACAGCACCGGGCTGTCGTGGAGACTCCAGCCTTCACCCAATGGGCCACCGCCAACTCGGATGTCTTGTTGTAAGCCTATGAATACGGCGTATATCAAAATTCTCAAGGCCCGGACAGGATTGGTTCTGGAACATCCTTTTTTCGGGTCCTTGTGTCTGCGGATGCAGCCGCAGGAAGATATTCATTGTGCCACGGCGTGGACCGATGGCCGGACGTTGGGGTATAATCCGAACTATGTGAATGGGTTGCGTGACGATCAGGTGCAAGGACTCATGGCGCATACCGTGATGCATCCGGCCTGTCAGCATCATACCCGCCGAAATGGGCGGGATCATGCCTTGTGGAATACGGCCTGTGATTATGCCATCAACTGGATTTTGCTGGATGCCGGGATCACTTTACCCCCGAAATATCTGGACACGCCTGCCTGGCACGGCATGACGGCTGATGAGATTTATACTGAATTGACCACGCATACGGCGGAAGAAAGTCGTCCCGTGTTTGCGGACGGAGAGGGTGAATCCGCTGGTGACGTTGATCTTGGCGGAGTCGAGGGAGCGTCCAGCGAAGGAAATGAAGACAATTCCGGGGCTGAAAACGGTGCCGGAGCATCCGATGAAAGTGGACAGGTGGACGATGGTTCGGCGGGCGAAGCGTCTGATGGGGCGGCCGAAGACCTGTTTGGCGACCCTGGCGGAAGTGGGGAGGTGCGAGACGGTGTGTCTTCTGGCGATGGCGGTGGTTCTGCCGAGTCCGGACCGGACGAGGATTGGGAGCGCGCTTTGGCCCAGGCCGTTCAAAAGTCACGGGACGTCGGAGATCTGCCTGGAGAACTCGAACGGCTCGTCAACGATGTCTTGAATCCGAAAATTGATTGGCAGGAATTGCTTTCCCGGTACATTTGTGATCGGGCGCGGGACGATTACAGTTGGACGCCACCCAATAAGCGGTTTGTCCATCTGGATGTGATTTTGCCGTCGTTATCTCATCAGAAGTTGCCGGAATTGGTGTTGGCTGTTGATACGTCGGGCAGTGTGACCGTTCAGGAAATGGATCAGTTCGCCGCTGAAGTTTCCGGGATTCTGGACGCCTTTGATACCACGGTTCACATTGTGTATTGCGACGCGCATGTGGCAGGCAGTGAAACCTTTGACCGGGCGGATTTGCCGTTGAAGCTCTCCCCGAAGGGAGGAGGCGGGACGGATTATCGACCTGTATTCCAATGGATTGAACAGAGAGGGATGGATCCGGCCTGTCTGGTCTTTTTGACGGATCTGGAGTGTTTGAAATATCCGGATCATGAACCGGACTATCCTGTTTTATGGGCGTGCATCGGCCGGGGAGGCGTGGTGCCCCCCTTTGGCGAGCGTCTGGAAATCTGCTGACATGAAGGAGGCAGGATGAAAATTGAATGGACTATCAGTAAAAAAAGAGGCAATCATCGCCCAGTACTTCAGTATTCCATTGAACTGGAATCGTTTGAGGTCGATCTCGCCGTGCCGCAGGTGGTCGTGGATTCGGCCATTGCCAAACCGCCGTCTGCGTGGCGGTCGTTTTGCTATCCTGGCGAAGACGAACGGGGCGAAGGGCAGCTTGAGTGGTATCGGCTCATGTCTCCTTCGCACAAGCTCAAACGAATTTCCGAGTCGGTGACGTTGCCCTGGCGTGGGCAAACGCACGAGTTCGTGGATGTGAAGGCCGCGTTTGAACGGCTTCGCCATGATTTTGAACTGGTGTTGAAAAATGCCTATGAAAGTGCGCCTTTGAATCTGGTCGAGACGCTAGAGCTTTCCCGGAATACGCGGCAGCATATTGTGTGTGGAGTGGCCTCGGCCCGGATTCTGTCTGCGGTCGGATTTTAACCCTGTATGAAAGTGAAGTGAGTTGGTATTTTCTCATGTCAGAAACAGCAGAACACGTATTTGCCGGGTATCTTGGAGATAACGGGCTGGCTATGACGCCACAACGTCGAGTGATTGTTGAGACGTTTTTGGAAACGGAAGGACATTTTTCTGCCGAGGAATTGTACGCTCTGGTCAGAGTGAAGTCCCCGGAAATTGGTCAGGCAACGGTGTATCGGACACTCAAGTTGCTGGTTGATTCCGGTTTGGCGGATGCCCTTGATCTGGGGGATGGCGGAGCTGTGTATGAGCACGCTTACGGGCATGAGCATCATGACCATCTCATTTGTGTGCATTGCGGCAAGAATGTGGAAATTTGTGATGATCTTATTGAGGATCGGCAAGAGCAGGTGGCAACTGAGCATGGGTTTCAGCTTTCGCAGCATCGTATGTATCTGTATGGTGTGTGTGATGCGTGTCAGGGGCAGGGAAACCGGTAAACGTTCCGGCCTCTTGGGGCGAAGACAACGATATTTTGAAGGGCACCACTTTCTCGATGAGAGGAAGGGATGTCCTTCTTTTTTGTGAGGGCGAAGACTTTTTGTGCCGGTTCATGATAGATTGCATCTGGTGCGATCTATAGGTTCGGGACAGTGTGTCCCGGACGGTGTGTCATTGTATACACTTCAAGGAGTCGTCATATGCCGTTGAAAAAGTATCTTCTCATTCTTTCATGCGGAACAATCAGTCTTATCGCGGTTTTTTATGGGGTCTCCCCCGCGTGGTTTTTTGCCTCATTTCTGTCTGGCTCCATGCCACCGAGCCTGGATCAGGCACATATTTTACGGGCGGTCATGGGCTTATATCTTGCTCTTGGTGGATTCTGGTTGTTCGCCGCCTTTTCAGACCGCTATCGGGACGCTGGCGTGCTCGTTCTCTGTCTGTTCTGCGGGGGACTCGTCTCCGGGAGAATACTCAGCCTCATTGTTGACGGGATGCCATCGCCGATCTTGATGCTTTATGTCGTGATGGAATGCGCGCTTATCCCTGTTTGCCTGTGGTTGTTGATGCGAAAAGATTAGTAACGCATTAGAGAACTGGTCGAATTTGCGTGTGTCCGCCGGGTCATCCTCTTTCCCCATGAGAAAGATGGAAGTCTCTTGTCATGGCCTTTTCCAGAAAAAACGGACAAAAAGCGTCTCCAACGTGTGCGTTTTCCATTTTTTTTGGAAAAACGAAAGGTGCATGGTCCATTCTTTTTTCTACTCTCCAGGAATACTTGATATAGTTTCTATTCCATTTTGGTATGATCCTTGTATTTTCAAAAGAATATTTGTCACATGAATCCTGGGATGATTGGGATGGGTCTTGTGGCTTTTTTGCGTTTTCTTGAGCCAAATTGACGGGCTTTGAGTGCTGGGTATACAAGGCTGGGACGGCGTTGAAGAACGGTGAAAATTTAATCTTTCATATCCGTTTATAGAGTGAAAATAATTGGACGAAAAGGACAAAGATCGGGTCCCTGATGAGATATATTTGGCGTGTGTGTTGGTGGCTGTGTCTTTTGCTGCCCTTATTTTCCGGATGTTCCCGGTTTGAGGGACGGACGACTTTGACTGCTGAAGAACAGGAGTGGGTCGAGAACAATAGAGAAGTTTTACTCGGAGTTTCTCTGCATTATCCTCCGTATGAAGAGTTTGGGTTAAAGGGTGGATATCAGGGGTTGAGCGCGGATTATATCCAATTGATCCATGAAAAGACCGGGTTGGAATTCAAACCGCTTCGATTTCGTAATCGTGATGAGGTCATGGAAGGGGTCAAGCGGGCCGATATTTCGGTTGTCGCCGCGTTGGAAATGACGGATGAACGGCGAGAGTTCCTCGACTTTACTCAACCGTATGTCACTGTTCCGGCAGCCATTATCACCAGAAAAGAATTTCGTGGAGAACTATCACTTGAGAAGTTGGACGGGATGCGGATCGGCGTCACCGTTTCTCCAGAGTTTATCGAGTATCTCGAAAAACATTTTCCGGGGGATTATACCATCATCCCCATGGCCGGAGGGTATATCGGTGGGCTGCGTTCCCTGGCGGTGGGGGATGTGGATGCCCTGATCTGTGACATGGCCCTGGCATCACGATACATCGCCAATGCGCGGATCAGCAATCTACGAATCGCCGGTATTTCCAGTTACACCATTAATCTGCGGATTGCTTCACTCAAAAGCCAGCCCATGGTCGGGCAAATTTTGCGAAAGGGATTGGCCATGATTCTCCCGCACGAACGGAAGACCATTGAAGAAAAATGGTTGACCCTGCATTACCGGCCACTGTGGACCAGTTGGACATTCTGGCTGGGAGTGTTGGGTTTTCTCGGGATTATTTTTGGCGGCATTGTGCTTGTCCTGTTCTGGAACCGGAGTTTGAAACGGCAGGTTGCCCAGCGGACCATGGCGTTGAGTTCAATCAACACGGTCTTGCTCGGTGCTTTGGACTGCCATACCGAACGGGAAGTCATGTTGCGGTGTTTGCAAGAGGCGAAGATCATGTCGTCGAGCAAGCGGGCATTTTTGGGAGAGGTTGCGTCCGCCGGGTCCATCACAGTCCTTTTGGCCTCCGATGAAGAAGGGGATTGCCTTGAGTGTAATGGTGTTGATTTTGAAAATGTCGTGTTGGACAGCGAACATCTGGAGTACTTGGCCGCTGGTCATGTCGTGAATGTCTCGATCGGGGAAGCGTGCGAGAAGTATCCGCATATCATCATGGTGCCACTTCAGATTCTCGCCGGAACCAACATGAAGATCATCGCGGTCGTTCGAAGCGAAGGTCGGTATACTTCGAATGAGGTTTCACTCTTGGCTGAGGTTCTGTTCGCTTTTGAAGAAGCCCTGCAACGCAAGCGCACGGAAATTTCGTTGCATGAGAAGGAGCGGCAGTTGCAACGGGTCCAGCGCATGGAGGCCCTTGGAACGCTTGCCGGAGGCATTGCCCACGATTTCAATAATATACTCGGTGTCATCATTGCCAATGGCGAGATGGTTGAAATGTTTCATCTGGATGCCGACAAGGCCGTGTACCCCAAGATCCGAGCCATTCTCGCGGCCGCATATCGTGGACGTGATCTGGTCAATCAGATTTTGACATTCACCCGAAAAAGCAATGACGAAGCCGCGATTCTGAATGTGGGACCGATCTTGAAAGAGACCGTCCGGTTTTTGCAATCATCGCTTTCGGCCGCTATCACCATTGACTATACCATTGAATCTCCGGAAGCCACGGTGGTGGTCGATCCGACACAGATGCATCAGGTCTTGATGAATCTGTGTACGAATGCGGCGCACTCGATGGAAGGTGCGGGCGGCTCTCTCTCGCTGTCCTTACGATCTGGTTGGGTCAACCCGTCGCTGGTCGGGGCACAGAATCTTGAGCCGGGATCGTACCTGATCCTTGAAGTCCGGGACACGGGTGGCGGTATTGAACCAGCCGTGATGGAGCGAATTTTCGATCCGTTTTTTACCACGAAGAAACCGGGAAAAGGGACCGGGCTGGGCCTTTCGGTGGTGCAGGGCATTGTGAAGTCATGGGGTGGCGAAGTGTTGGTGAAAAGTACGGTGGGGAAGGGAACGTCTTTTCAGGTCTTCATCCCGGCTGGCAGGGGGCATGAGGAGCAGCCTGCCAGCCTGGGGAATGGTGGTGATATTTCCAAGGGAACAGGGTGTATCCTGTTTGTGGATGACGAAGAGGAACTTGTCCATTCCTGCTCGGAATTCCTGACAAATCTTGGGTACAAGGTCCATGCTGAAACCAACAGCCGTGCGGCTTTGGCTTTATTCGAAGCCACCCCGGAGAAATTTGATCTTGTCATTACGGATTACAATATGCCCGGTTTGAGCGGGGACGAACTTGCCAAACGGATACTTGCGCTCAAACCCGCTGTCCCGATCATTTTGTGCAGCGGATACAGTCAGAGCTTTGACGAGAGTACCGCTGCGTCTCTCGGGATTATGGAATATCTCAAGAAACCGATCAGTTTGAAAATGTTGGCACTGGCCGTGCGAAAGTATCTGCGGCCGGATCTTGTTGAATAGCAATGTGATGCATGGATGAGGAGCTGATATATGGCCAAGGTGCTGGTGATAGATGATGATCGTTTGATTTGTGACGCACTCATGGAATTGGTTCGGAATATCGGCCATGAAGCGGAATGTGCATTGAGTGTGAAGGAAGGATTGGCGAAGAATCTTTCCGAAGAATTTGATGTGGTTTTTCTGGATATCCGGCTTCCGGACGGCAGTGGGTTGGATATGTTGCCGCAACTCAGGGAACTGCCGATTCCCCCTGAAGTCATTATTCTCACCGGCGTTGGAGATCCCGACGGTGCGGAACTGGCGATTCGGAACGGTGCCTGGGATTATCTGCAAAAGCCGCTTTCTCCCAAGAAAATTCTCCTGCCGCTGCAACGGGTGCTCAAATATCGGGATACCCTGCGCAATGAAGGTTCGAATCAATTGTCATTGAAACGGTGTGGCATTGTTGGAAGCGGACCGGCCATCAGCCTTGCTTTGGAACGTCTTGGAATGGCTGCACACAGTGATGCCAGTTTGTTGCTCACCGGGGAAACCGGAACAGGCAAGGAGCTTTTTGCCCGGGCGCTTCATGAGAATAGCAAACGGAGCCGAGGACCGTTCATCATTGTGGATTGTGCATCGATTCCGGCAAATTTGTTGGAAAGTACACTCTTTGGTCATGTCAAAGGGGCCTTTACCGGCGCGGATCGGGCCAGTTGCGGTCTTGTCCTTGAAGCCAACGGGGGCACGCTCTTCTTGGATGAAATTGGTGAGATGCCATTGCCGTTGCAAAAAAAGTTGCTGCGGGTGTTGCAAGAGCGGAAATACCGTCCGGTCGGAGGCTGTCAGGAAGTCACCAGTAATTTCCGGTTAGTGGCTGCAACACATCGGGATTTGAATGAAATGGTGCAAAAAGGCCTTTTCCGTAGCGATCTTTGGTATCGCCTCGGCGCCATGAGCATTACGCTTCCCGCACTCCGAGAGCGCAAGGAAGATTTTGAAGAATTGACCCGACATTTTGCCCAACGCATCTGTGATAAAAATGCGATTCCTCCCAAGACGTTTTCCGATGATTTCATGGAGGCCCTTTCTCGGTACGATTGGCCCGGGAATATTCGTGAATTCACCAATGTCCTCGAAAATGCGATGATAAGTGCCTACGGTCATACTGAGTTGTTTGCGAATCACCTGCCGGAACGATTGCGGATCGCGATGTTGAAGCACGATCTTGTCGCCAATGATGACGCCTCTTCCGCATCGGGATATGTCGAGACCTCATACGATCAGTGTGGGACATTGCCCCCCTACAAGGAATATCGAAATCATGTCCTTGAAAAGGCCGACAAATGGTACTTTTCTCGGCTGATGGAAGCCGCCTGTTGGGATATCGAACGGGCCTGCTCTCTTTCGGGACTTCGTAAAAGTCGTGTGTACGATCAGCTCAAACAATCCGGCATCGAAAAGGAGTAGCGTTTCCACTCTTTGTGGAGAGAGGGGCCAAATCTCTTTGTCTTTTTTCCGGAATTTTCGGAATACAGGATCACCTTTTCTTGGTTGATCTTTCTAATATACTGTTTTTAAAGACGTTTGTCTATGGCATGGATGTTGATACTCGGTGTTCCATGAGAGTAGATCCGCTGTGCTTTTGCGCGCAGTCAAACGAGTAAGGATATGTATGAAAAAGAAAAATTCAGAGCAACCCCCTGTGCAGGGAGGGTTTGGAAGACGTCAATTCCTGAAATGGAGTGCCGCACTTGGTGGGGTGACCGCGGTGTCCGGAACCGGCGTTTTGTACGGTTTGCGGTCGGTTGAGAGCGCGGAACCGTTTGCCGACAAGGTTGTTTGGACATCCTGTAATGTCAACTGCGGAAGCCGGTGTGCCTTGCGGGCTTCAGTCAAGGACGGCGTGGTTACTCGCGTTGAGACTGACGACACCGGGACTGATGTCTATGGCGATCATCAGGTTCGGGCCTGTCTCCGTGGCCGTTCCATGCGACATCGCATTTATGCCCCGGATCGTTTGAAATACCCCATGAAGCGGGTTGGCAAACGAGGCGAGGGAAAGTTCGAACGAATTTCATGGGATGAAGCGTTGGATGGTATTGCGCAACGTTTGGGCGATACCATCAAGAAACACGGTAATGAATCCGTGTATCTCAACTATGGAACAGGAAATCTCGGAGCTGTCATTTCCAAATCCTGGCCCACTGGTTCGACCCCTGTGGCCCGTCTCATGAATTGTTTGGGCGGGTACTTGAATCAGTATGGAACCTATAGTGATGCGCAGATTGATATGGCGCTTCCCTATACCTTTGGGAAAGGCTGGGTGAAGGGCAACCTGTTGTCAGATATCGTGAACAGCAAACTGGTCGTCTTTTTCGGCAACAATCCCGCAGCCACACGTATGAGTGGTGGTGGTCTTGTTCACGATGTGATTGAGGCCAGAAAAAAAGGGTATGCCCGAATTATCGTCATTGACCCCCGTTTTACGGATACGGCGACGACCCTCGCGGACGAGTGGATTCCCATTCATCCGGGCACTGACGCGGCGTTGGTCTGTGGATTGGCCTATGTGATGATAACCGAGAATCTTGTTGATAATGACTTCATCAAACGGTGTACGGTCGGGTATGACGAAGCCTCCATGCCGGACGGGGTGCCTGCCGGAAATTCCTATAAATCATATATTCTTGGCAAAGGCCGAGACGGTCAGGCCAAGACCCCTGAATGGGCTTCGAAAATTACGGGTATTCCCGTTCGTCGCATTGTTCAGTTGGCCCGTGAAATAGGGCAGGCCGAGCCGTGTTATATCTCGCAGGGCTGGTCGGTCCAACGGCAGGCCAATGGAGAGAACAACTGTCGTGCCATCAGTATGCTTCCCATTTTGACAGGAAATGTTGGTGTTCAGGGCGGTAATACAGGTGCTCGTGAAAGTGGATACGGTATTCCGTTTGCCGCATTCCCTGTCCTTGAAAATCCGGTCAAGACGTCCATTTCCTGTTTTACCTGGACAGATGCCATTGAGCGGGGCACGGAAATGACCGCGAAAAGAGATGGTGTGCGTGGCCGTGATCGTTTGCAAGCACCGATCAAGTTCATTTGGAATTACGCGGGTAACTGTCTGGTGAATCAACATTCCGACAGTAATCGGACTTCTGAAATTCTGGCGGACGACAGCAAATGTGAAACCGTGGTCGTGGTGGACAACTTCATGACCCCCAGTGCCCGTTTTGCCGATTATCTGCTGCCTGCGACGTCCAACCTTGAAGAAGATGACTTTGCGCCGCAAGGGTTTGCTTCGGAAATGGGCTACGTCGTCTTTGCCGAAAAGGTCATTGAGCCGCTTTTTGAAAGCCGGACGATTTATGACATCTGTGCCGGAGTCGCCAAACGATTGGGCGCGGGAGAGACATACACCGAAGGTCGGACCCGGGCACAGTGGGTTGATTTTGTCTATCAGCAATCGCGTCAACAACTGCCCGAATTGCCTCCCACACTGAAGGAAGCTTTCAAGTTGGGTGTGTTCAAGCGGAAAAATCCTGGTTTGCCAGCGGTTCCCTACAAGGAGTTCAGGGACGATCCCGAGGGACATCCCTTGAAAAGCCCGTCTGGCAAATTGGAGATTTTTTCCAAGCAGCTGTGGGATATTGCCCACGAATGGGAACTTGCTGATGGCGATGTGATTTCCGGCCTTCCCGAATATGCTCCCACCTGGGAAGGTGTGGCTGATCCATTGAAAAAGGATTTTCCTTTGCAACTGATCGGGCATCATTACAAACAGCGGACACATTCCACCTATGGAAATGTGGATTGGCTGAAAAAGGTTGCTCCTCAGGAGTTGTGGATCAACCCCTTGGATGCCGGGGAACGCGGTGTTGAACACGGAGCCAAAGTCAAGGTGTTTAATGATCGGGGTGTGGTGTACACCATCGCCAAGGTGACACCTCGTATCATGCCCGGAGTCTTGTCGCTGCCGGAGGGAGCGTGGTTTGCGCCCGGTTCCGATGGTGCCGATCAGGGGGGCTGCGTAAATGTTTTGACGACGCTTCGGCCTTCACCCTTGGCCAAGGGTAATCCCCAACACACCAACCTTGTTCAGGTCGAAAAGGCATAAGGAAGAGTGACTGATGATAAAAAGACCTGCTTTTTATTTTGATATGGAAGCATGTACGGGCTGTAAAACGTGCATGATCGCCTGCATGGACAAGAATGATCTCCCTGATGGCGTCCTTTTCAGACGTGTCACCGAGTATGCCGGCGGCGAGTGGATGAAAGACAATAACGGCGCATATGAACAAAATGTTTTTGCGTACTATCTGTCGGTCTCATGTAATCATTGTGAAAATCCCATTTGTGTCCGTTCGTGTCCCACAACGGCCATGCACAAGGACGAGAACGGAATTGTCAGTGTCGATCATGACAAGTGCGTGGGATGCCGGTATTGCGAGTGGGGATGTCCGTATTCCGCGCCGCAATACAACGCCAAGAAAGGCAAGATGGAAAAATGCGATTTCTGTCGTGACTATCTGGAACAGGGCAAACCTCCGGCGTGCGTGGCGGCGTGTCCCACTCGTGCGCTCGAATTCGGCGAATATGAGGATCTGGTTGCCAAACATGGTGCATCGCAAGTGGTGGCTCCGTTGCCCGATCCGTCAATAACGTATCCCAATCTTATTGTTTCGGCGAATCGCAATGCGCAGCCCGCCGGATCGCATCTTGGGACAATTCAAAACCCGGAGGAGGTGTAACAATGCTCTTTAATGAATGGAGTCTGGTCATTTTCACCATCCTCGTTCAAACCGCGATTGGCATGTTGCTGGTTTCCGAAGTCGCTCGAATGCTTTCGCCGTCTCTGGCCGAAAAGCAGTTTTCATGGCAGCTCCCAGCGATCAGCCTGGTGACTGGCGTTTCCCTGTTGTGTTCACTTGGACATCTTGGAACCCCCATGCACAGTGTCTATACGATTCTCAATGCTGGCTCCTCCTGGTTGAGCCGGGAAATCCTTGCGACCGGCAGTTTTTTTGTCTCGGTCGTGTTGCTGACAGGTGTTCGGATCAAATCACCAAAAACTCAGGCAAACGGGCTTGCTCTGATTGCCTGCCTTTTGGGATTGGTCACGGTGTTTGTCATGTCCAGAGTGTACATGCTTCAGACTGTTCCGGTCTGGGATAGTGTCTCGACCATGCTGGGCTTTTATGGAACAACACTGGTTCTCGGGGCCATTGCTGGCGGAACGTTATACGGGTTTCAAAGCAATCGGGATGGGATGCTGGTGAAAGAGGAGTCTCCTCGCATCGCCGGGACTTTCATTATTGCTGCCGTTTTTGGCTTGGGATTGAAATCTGTCGGTATCCCGCTTGACGTGATCGCCATGGATGCGTCAAATAGCTTGGGCATTTCCGGAATAAATATATTGACTTCAGGTGGTACTTTCCTGTTCGTGGGGTGTGTTGTCCTGACCTTTATCGGAACAGCCGTGTTCGCATGGGGTGTTTCCAGGATCATCGCCTCGGGTGGGATGAATGCCATTACCAATATGAGCTTGTGTTCCTTTGGTTTGGTCCTTGCCGGTGAGGTTGTTGGTCGGCTTGTGTTTTACGGGACGTATTTGCGTATTGGATTATAATAGTAAATTCGGCCCGGGAGCATGTCCTCCCGGGCCTTTGGAATATCATGGAAAGAATTGATTCGTATTATGGTGCGGCCATTGCGTGCGCGTTTTTGGGTCGGGTATTTTTGCACGAGCCTGAGTTGGAATTCATCACGGAAGTCCGCGATGAGCAGTTTTTGGATCAATGGCCGATGGAGATGTCTGCCGAAGGCAAGGCGTGCCTGACGACATTGAGTACCTGTATCGCTGGAGTGGATGCGCAGGCAATGACAGCCCTGCGTGAAGACTACACGGCCTTGTTCGTGTTGTCCGATATAGCCGTGCCGGTGTGGGAATCTGTTTGGACGACCAAGGAGCGATTACTTTTCGGCGATCCCACCTTTGCCGTGCGTGAAGCCTATGCCCAGTACGGTGTTGCGGCTCCCAAATTGAATAATGAACCGGATGACCATATTGGTCTGGAATTGGATTTTCTGGCTCGGCTGTGTGCCGTATCTGCCGATGCCTTGGAAGCAGGGGATACGGAAAAGGCCGAGGCAACCATTGCCGATGCCCGGGCATTTTATCAGGATCATTTTGGTGTGTGGGCCGGAAAATGCCTCGTGGAAATCCGGGCCAAGGCCTCCACTGACTACTATCGGTCCATGGCGGGATTGTGCCAGGCCGTGACTGATTCCCTGCCTCGAATCCTGGGCTGACGGGCCTCTCAAGGGGATATCGTGCCATCGTCACCGTATGTGATACAGACTGCATGTCTTCGTCATGTCGGCGGGGAGTGCTCCCTGTGTGCCGACGTGTGTCCGGTGCAGGCAATGATCTGTGATGCGGGGGTGTCGCTCGACACGGCCCACTGTGTTGCTTGCGGTATTTGCGCGTCAGTTTGTCCTGTTGAAGCGGTTCGTCATGATGCGGTCGAGCGGCTGGTGACAACGGTATGCGATAGCCGTCCGGCGGAGTCCGTGACAGTGGGGTGCACTGCCCTTTCCTGTGTGTCGGACGGACTCATTGCTCTGGATGGGTGTCTTTCCGCCATTGGATTTGACGCGCTGTTGGCCGTGGCCTGTGCCGGTGTGGGGCCGGTTCGGTTTGTCCATGGAGCGTGCGCCCGGTGTGAAAAAGGTGACCACTGTCGGTTATTCAAGAAAACCCTGCGAGATTTTCGGCAGACCTTCCCCGAGATGGCGGCACTGCTGCAGTGCGATGCAGCGAAAAATGGTGGTTCATCCGCGAAAGACACCATGTCGAGACGGGGGATGTTTTCCCTGTTCCGTGTCCGCCCTGAAGAGCGCAATCCCACGGTCTCGAACTCAGTGTCCGCTTGTGTGTCGATTCCGGATTCCAGACGAGGGCGATTGCAGACGCTCCTCCGTGGATTGTCTTGCACTGGTCCCGTGCCGGACGGGGTGCGAAATGCGGATATTCGTATTGACGCATCATGTACCGGATGTGGAGCCTGTTCCAGAATATGCCCGGTGGGGGCTCTTGAATACGAAACGGATGACACCGGGGTTTCAATCCGGTTTGCCGCCGTGAAATGTATTGATTGCGGATTGTGTCTTTCGGCGTGTCGAACCGATAGTCTCCACCGATTCCCCGGATCATGGGAAGGTGTGCGGGAAACGCAGCCGCGTTGTCTCTATTTGGGGACTCTCGCGGTCTGCAAGCGGTGCAAGGCTCCGTCAACGGTGTTGGTTCACGGGTATTGCCCTGTGTGTGCCCATGTGTTGGGTGTGACATCTTCCTGATCGAGTACCTGTCTGGCTTTTTCGATATATCTGGTCTGTATATTCCTTGTAAAAATATTTTTGTGCCTGTTTTCATATGAAATGGGGTCTGCCGTCGTGTCTTCAAACTGTCTGTGCGAGGATTTTCTGTCGATGTTTGCTGGTCCATGCCTTCATGATTTTTTTCAAACGTCTTTTTCCAACGATTTTGGAAAAGCATCCGACATCGATGGAATTTTCCATAAAAATCGGAAAATCGGCGCACTTCCTGTGTTTGTAACTGTCTGATATAAAACAATTTTATGTATTTCATGCTATGGTATTCGATTTGCTTTTATTCCATTCAACAACAAAGACACGGCGTTATGCGTGAAGGAGTTTTGAATGGGAATTGGATTTGGTGCCAGAATTGGCAGATGGCGGTGGTGGCTGCTTGCCGGAATATGTCTGGGAGGAGTGCTGCTTGTTTCTGCCGCTGTCGGGGCAGGGCCGAAAGGCGAAGATGACGGCAATGGATTCTGTTTGTCCTGCCATGTGATGGAACAGACGGTGTATCCCGAATATGTGGTGTCAAAACATTTCAAGAATCCTTCCGGGGTTCGTGCCCAATGTGCCTCCTGCCATGTGCCGGAGGAGTTGGGACCAATGGTTCGCCGGAAAGTGGCCTCTATTTCCGAGGTGATTGGGTGGATGCGTGGAACTCTTAATACGCCTGAAAAATTTGAAAAAAACAGATTGCGACTGGCCAAGAGTGTGTGGGCTGATTTCAAGGAGAGTGATTCACGCGAGTGTCGAAGCTGTCATCGTGTCACCGCCTTTGATTTTACGGCCTTCAAAAAACCGGAATCAGTCGAAACCATGCAAAAGGGACTGAAAGACGGACAGACGTGCATTGATTGCCACAAAGGCATTGCGCATACCATGCCGGATCTTTCTGCGGGGTTCAGGGCCTTGTATGAGGAAATACAGGCCGAGGCCCAAAAAGGCGATCTTGACGCTGACGCGGTGTATCCCATCAGCGTTGCCAATTGTTTCCTTGAAAAAGACGGTCCCAAGGCCGGGCGGTTGTTGCCTTTGACACGTCTCGAAGTACTTGAAACTTCGGGAGATTGGGCCAAGGTCCGGGTCAGAGGATGGCAACAGATCGGTGCTGAACGGGTTATTTGTGAAGCGCAGGGACGGCGTATTTTCTCGGCGGCTTTGAGCAAAAGAGTGCTGGACCATGTGCGTGGAGGAGAGCCGATGGTTGACCCCGAGACCGAGCAGTTGTGGCGTGAGGCTGAATTCGACTGCTGGATCAAGGGCGGTGAATTTCTCGCGGATATCGATCGACTCAATGCCTATGGCAGCGAGCTTCATGCGGCGACCTGTGGGGGCTGTCATGCGCAGACTCCGGCTTCGCATTTCACGGCCAATCAGTGGATTGGTGGTATCAAGTCCATGGGAAACCGGGTGTCCATGAGCAAGACGAACTATCGTATTCTTTTGAAATATCTTCAGATGCGCGCCTCGGATATCAGCGGCGAAACGCATTCATAAAGGGGTGTGTCATGTCGAAAACAGCAGAGAAGAAGATTGGAAACAGGCCATTGATTCTTCGATGGATAGCAGCATTGTTTGCTCGGGAACTGACGGTGGAGGATGTGGAAAGCTATCGGACCGGCGAAGGTCGTGAACTATTCACCGTCATTACGCAGGATGTGCCCGACGCCGTGGAACTCGAAACCATGCGTCGTGTGCTGACGGGTCCGCAATCTTCCGAAGATGTTGCCCTTGATTTGGCGGCCGCCTTTTCGTGGTTGTTTCATGGTGTGGGTGGTCCAAAGGCCGCCCCCACGCATTGGCACGACTGGTCCGAGGCTTCGGACGGTTCGCAGATGGCGTGCATTGAGACATGCGCGGCATTGATGGCTCGGTGCGGACTTGGTCCGGCCCTGGACAGTGACGAATCCGCTGATCATGTGAGCGTGCAGTTGGAGTTTTTGAGCTATCTCGAAACACAGATGGCGTTAGAGCCGGATGGTCCCTGGCTCGGCTATCGGGATCGTTTGGTGTCTGATCAGCTCAATGCGTGGTTTCCCCATTTTTTACGGGCCTGTGAACAGAATGACCGAAGCGGTTTTTATGCCGCATTGGCTGGTTTGACGCGTCGAGTCATGCCGGATGGATTCACGGGCACCCCGAATTCTACTCAGGCAGCAGATGCTGCGTAACTTTGTATCGAGGAGGTACTTCTGTGACTCAATCACATCAGAACAGCGGACACGGGATGTCGCGCCGTCAATTCATCGGTTCTTTTGCCGCTGCCGGGGCAATGGCCTCGTTGCTCGGTCCATCCATGCTCGGGACCGCATTGGCCGGAACCCCGGAACTGAACGCGGGGTCGTGCGCCACGTTTTGGGGAATTTTCAAGCTCCATGCGAGTAATGGAAAAATCGTCAAGTCCGAGCCGTTCGCCAAGGACAGTTCTGTCAACGAGATGACCACCAACATGCCGGGATATGTCCATTCCCCCGCACGGATCAAGTACCCCATGGTTCGCAAGGGCTTTTTGAAGGATGGTCGTCTGTCGGATACATCCGAACGAGGCAAGGGCGAGTTTGTGCGTGTGAGTTGGGACAAGGCCGGAGAGTTGATCGCCGACAATCTGCACCGTATCACGAAAGAATATGGTCAGGACGCTGTCTATTCCACGCCGAGTGGCTGGTACATGCTGGGCAAGGTCAATGCTGCCGGTGCCTGCATGAGCCGGTTGTCCAACCTCATGGGTGGTTTTGTTCGTGCCGTTGGCGATTACTCCACAGGTGCCTCACAGGTCATCATGCCGTATGTCGTTGGTAACATGGAAGTATACAGCCAGCAGACATCGTGGCCGGTCATCATCGAGAATTCCGATGTCGTTGTGGTTTGGGGTGGCAATCCCATGAACACGTTACGGATCTCCTGGCCTGCTCCGACCCATAAGGGCATTGAGAGTTTCAAGGAATTGAAGAAGCGTGGCAAACGGTTGATTTTCATTGACCCGACGCGCAATGAATCCATCCAGGAATTGGGTGGTGAATGGATCGCTCCCCGACCTAATACCGATGTCGCCATGATGTTGGGTGTGGCGTACACCATTCATGAAAAGGGCCTGACAGACCAAGCCTTCATGGATGAATATACGAGCGGTTTTGACAAGTTCCTTCCCTACCTGCTCGGCACCTCGGACGGTCAGCCGAAGACTCCTGAATGGGCGGAATCCGTCTGTGGTGTCCCGGCACAGACCATGCGTGAATTGGCGGAAGTGTTTGCCAAGAACCGTACCATTCTGATGAGTGGTTGGGGTATCCAGCGGGCTGATCATGGAGAACAGCCGCATTGGATGTTGGTCACCTTGGCCTGCATGTTGGGACAGATCGGGTTGCCCGGTGGTGGTTTCAGTATCGGTCATCTCTATTCGAATCAGGGAACACCGTTTGCCAATGCGCCGAGTGTGCCTGGCATGTCCGGAGGCAAGACCCCGGAAGGCGCGCCCACGCCGATTCCCACCGCTCGGAATATCGATATGCTGCTCAATCCCGGAAAGATCATTGACTACAATGGCCGGAAGATCAAATATCCAGATATCAAAATGATTTACAACGGGTTTGCCAATTCACATACCCGTCAGCCCCAGCGGGAATCCGCCATACGGGCATGGCAGAAACCCGAATGCATTGTCGTTCACGAAATGTTCTGGACGCCGACCGCGCGCATGGCCGACATTGTCCTGCCCATTTCCACCCCGGCGGAATGCATGGATATGACCACCAGTGAAGATGGCCGTTTCCTGATTCCCATGAAGCCCGCCATCAAGCCGCAGTATGAGTCCAAGCCGACTTACGACGCGTTTGCCTTCATTGCTGGCAAGCTCGGCATCGGCTCTCAATACACCGAAGGCAAGAGCGGCAAGCAATGGCTTGAATTCTTCTATAATCAGGCCATGAAAGACGCCAAGCGCAAGGGTTTGACCATGCCGACGTTCAAGGAATTCTGGGACAAGGGCGAGGCGCTTGAGTTCGAGGTTCCCGAGTCCGCAAAGACATGGACTCGATACACCGACTATCGGGAAGATCCGCTTCTTGAGCCACTTGGAACGCCGTCCGGCAAGATCGAAATCTATTCCAACGCCATTGCCAGGATGGGCTATGACGATTGCAAGGCATATCCTTCGTGGATAGAGCCGACAGAGTGGTTGGGATGCGAAAAGGCCAAGACCTACCCCTTGCACATGTTGACCTCGCACCCGAGGCATCGTCTCCATTCCCAGTTGAATCACGTCAAGGCGTTGCGTGATCTGTACACGGTCCAGGGACGTGAGCCGGTGTGGATCAGCAAGGAAGACGCCACGGCTCGTGGTATCAAGGACGGCGAAGTGGTTCGCGTCTTCAATGATCGTGGCGCGGTTCTGGCCGGTGCCGTGGTCACGGACAACCTTCGTCAGGGTGTCATCCGGTTGTGCGAGGGCGGATGGTATGATCCCATCGAACCCGGCAAGGCTGGTTCCATGTGCGCCTATGGAAGTGCCAACGTGTTGACTCTTGATAAAGGCAGTTCCAAACTCGCTCAGGCCGTGAATGGCAACACCAGCCTGGTCCAGGTGGAAAAATATACGGGCAAACTCCCTGAACTCACCGTGTTCGAGGCTCCGAAAAACGCGATGTAACTCAGTGGAATAAAAATACTGGAAAGGTCTATTCCGTCACCTCCTGGAGTGGACCTTTCCTCCATGTTTCGTCTGAAATGTGGACACATCCTCTCTCGACTCCCCGTTTTTCTTCGGGGAGTCTTTCTTTTGTATTGACGAATATCCGTTTTCTAGGTGATAATAATTACTTAAATGAAAACAGTTTCATGAAGGAGAAAGTATGAATGAACGTACAGGAGTGATTACATTCCAGGGCAATCCATTGACCCTTGTCGGGCCTGAAATTCGTGTTGGGGATACCGCCCCTGATTGTGCTGTGGTCGCCAATGACCTGTCCCGGGTGACGTTGGCCGATTATGCGGGGAAGGTCCTTGTCATTGCCGCAGTTCCCTCGTTGGATACCCCGGTGTGCGATATGGAGACCCGGCGTTTCAATACCGAGGCCGCCGCTTTGGGTGATGCCGTGAAAATCCTGACCGTCAGCATGGACCTGCCATTTGCGCAGGCTCGTTGGTGCGGTGCGGCCGGTGTTGAAGCCGTGCAGACGCTTTCCGATCACGCCGAAGCGTCCTTTGGCGAACAGTGGGGCACCTTGATCAAGGAATTGCGGTTGTTGACGCGTGCCGTTTTCGTGGTCGGGCGTGACGGCAAGGTTGCATACGTCGAATACCTGAAAGAGATTACGGAAGAACCCGACTATGCGGCTGCCATCGAGGCTGTCCGTACCGCCATCGGATAAAAAACGGTTCCCAAAAAAAAGGAGTCCGTCTTTCCTGCTGGGGAGGCGGACTTTTTTTGGGATCATGAACGCAGTCCCTTTTTGGTGCGCTGGACCTTGGTTTCTGCCTGGGGTATATGAAAACATATGTCACAACAGACGATTATATTGATTGAAGATGAGGTGGCCATTGCGGATGCGGTTTCGTTCTCGTTGCAGCAGGAAGGATTTGCCGTTCGGCATCATGTGTTGGGACGGGAAGGTTTGGAGGACTATCGTGCGCATGGTGCGGACCTGATCATTCTGGATGTTGGCCTGCCGGATATCAGTGGGCTTGCCGTATGCCGAGAGTTGCGCGTGGAGTCTTTGGTCCCAGTCGTTTTCCTGACCGCCAAGAGTGATGAGATTGATAGGGTCATGGGGCTGGAAATCGGTGGGGACGATTATGTGACCAAACCCTTCAGCCCGAGAGAACTGGTCGCTCGCGTCCGGGCCATATTGCGCCGGACCAATGGAGAACCAATGGGAAGCGGAAGGGCTTCCGGTGCTCATTCAGCGTCGCTTTTTGAAGTACATGAAGCGAGTGGGGTCGTGGTTTGCGCCGGGAGAGAGTTGTCTTTGACGCGTCAGGAATTTCTGGTGCTTTCCACACTTCTTTCTCAACCTGGACGGGTATTCAGTCGTTCCCAGATCATGGAACAGGCGTGGGAGTCGCCTGATACCAGTCTGGAGCGGGCCGTTGATACGCACATCAAGTCGTTGCGCTCCAAGCTGCGTGCGGTCCTTCCCAATGCCGATCCTATCGTGACCAAGCGTGGCTTCGGCTATTCCATTGAGGTTGACTGAACATGAGTTTGCGATTCCGACTCTTCATCGCCTTTGCCCTCATGGCCGGGATGAGCCTGTTCTTTCTGCTTGATATCGTGACTGATGAACTCAAGCCGGCCATGCGTCAGACCATGGAAGAAACGCTCATTGACACATCTTTCATGCTTGCAGAGTTTGCTCGTGAAGATTTCCGGAAAGGACATTTCGAGGGGGATCGTCTGCTTGAAGCCTTGGATCGATATACCAGGGTCAGTCCTGATGCGCTTGTCTGGGGGGTCCGGAAGCAGAAAACCGATCATCGGATTTATGTCACGGACGCGCACGGGGTCGTGCTGTATGATTCGGATGGAGGACGTGATGTCGGCCGGGATTATTCCCGGTGGAATGATGTCTATTTGACGTTGCGGGGAAAATACGGAGCACGGTCCACGCCATCCGGCAAGAATGGGCCGTCCGTCATGTATGTGGCCGCACCTGTTCTCAATGACATGAATGAATTGGTCGGCGTGCTTTCCGTTGGCAAACCGACAGCCAGTATCGAACCGTATTTCGTGAAAACACGGGCCAAGATCATTCAGGCGAGTGCGATGCTGTTTTTCGCGGCTCTTGTCGTTGCCATGCTGTTTGCCTGGTGGCATGGGCGAGATATGACACGGTTGGTGGCGTATACTGATGATCATGCTCGGGGACGCAAGTCTCGACAGCCTCGGTTCGGGGCCTCTGAAATGAAGCGGTTGGGTGAAGCCGTGGAAAAGATGCGTGTCGAGCTGGAAGGGAAAGAGTATGTTGAACAGTATGTTCATTCATTGACGCATGAATTGAAGTCACCGCTCACAGCCATTGGCGGGGCCGTTGAAATTCTTGAATCATCTGGTTTGAGTGACGCTGACCGGCAGCGATTTCTCCAGCATATCGGGACGGAAAACAGTCGTATGCGGGAGATCATCGAGCGACTGCTGCATCTGGCGTCTCTTGAAAAACAGGCCACATTGAACAATCCGACCACGGTAAATATCGCAACACTGCTGACCGAGCTGCTTGAGGCGTTGGACGTTCGGGTGTCTGGTGGGAATATCTCGCTGGAACGGAATTTCCCCGAGACGCTTCTGGTGCAGGGCGAAAGTTTTTTGCTTAATCAGGCCCTGGATAATCTTTTGGGCAATGCGCTGGACTTCACTTCACACGGGGGCACACTTTCTGTTTCGGCATATTCCGAGAGTGATAGTGTGGTCGTCGAGATTTTCAATTCGGGTGAGTCTATCCCGGAGTATGCTATTGATAAGATATTCACTCGATTCTATTCACTTCCACGACCTTCTGGTGGCACGAAAGGGACAGGATTGGGACTGCCTTTTACTCGGGAAGTGGCTGAGTTGCACGACGGCAGTATTGTGCTCGAAAACGTCGAAGGCGGCGTTCGTGCCGTCTTGCGTCTCGCTGTATCGTTGTAGATTTCACATCAAAAACACATCGTTTCCTCACATATATTTCACATGCCCGGGGCAGGGTCTCCTTGACGATGACATTGTAAAAAAATCGTCGACAAAAGGAGGCATTTTGATGAAAGGGTATTTGGGAAAATTTTGTGCGATTACGGTTTTGTCCTTAGTGTGTCTCATCCCTTTGAGTATGGTTGAAGGGGTCATTTACGAAAGGGATCGGTTGCATCAGGACGTCGGGGTTGAAATCGCCTCACAATACGCGGGGTATCAAAGGTTGACTGCGCCGGTCCTGGTGGCGGAATACACGTTGGAGGAAACCTCCACCCGAATTGTTCGAGACGCATTGACCAAGGAACGGAAGGAAGAAACCTTCACGGCCAAGGTCCTGGCCAATAGGATTCTTGTCCCGGAAAAAACGTTTGTGAAAGGGGTGTTGCGTCCAAACACACTTCAACGGGGAATCTTTTCCATTCCGGTCTACACCTCGAAGGTTCAGATCAATGAATTCTTTTCAAAGAGTGATGTGCCACGCGTCGGGCAAATGGTGGATGGAATGCGGGTGGTTGCTGTTTCCCTGGTGATGCTGATGCCGTTGAAGGAGCCGGGCGGGATTTCAACGCCGCCCTTGCTGCAATTGAACGGACGGAAAATGGATGTGTATCCCAGTCATAAAAATGCGGTCATCAAGCCGTGGCCAACGGGGTTTTCGACATCGGTTGATCCCGCATCGATCGATGAACATCCGGTGATTTCTTTTTCCATGACGCTTGATCTGCACGGGTCCCATGAGTTGAGTTTCATTCCTTTGGGTGGAGAGTATGCAGTGGACCTTCAATCGATTTGGCCGCATCCGCGATTTGATGGTGCGTATTTGCCTGCGACCCGCGAAGTGACGCGGACAGGATTCAAGGCACATTGGTTGGTCACGGAGTTTGCCAATGGCGCGGGGCTTGGAAGCGCAGATATCTTGAGTTGGGACCGTCCTTCATTTGGCGTGGAACTCATAGATCCGGTGGATATCTATACAAAATCTGAACGGGCGGTGAAATATGGGTTTCTGTTTGTTCTCCTGACATTGGAATTTTTTTTCCTTTTTGAAATGCTTCGGGGAATGCGGATTCATGTGGCCCAGTATCTTTTTGTTGGTGCCGCATTGATCATTTTCTATTTGTTGCTGATTTCCCTGTCCGAACATATCGGTTTTGTCTTGGCGTATCTTGTCGCGAGTTGCACCTGCGTTTCCTTGCTGACCGTGTATGTGCGGAGCATGGTCAAAAGCATGAAAGTCGCCCTTGGGTTCGGGGGGGCGATCGCCGTTTTATATGGCGCGCTGTATGGGATTCTGCTCTCGGAACAGTATGCACTTGTGCTTGGGTCCGGATTGTTATTCATCATACTGGCCGGAACCATGTTTTTGACACGTCATGTTGATTGGTATTCTCTGGAAGGGGCGGCGGAGTATACAAAATTACTGCGGCGAAAAAAGACGATTGAATAAGATGGCTTGTGAACGAAACGCCCCGTGTCATGTCGGCACGGGGCGTTTTTTTGTGGGGGTATGCGGCTGATGCCGTGCATCAGCTGTTGAGTGGTGTCAGGACAACTTCCTTGTGGTCGTTGAATCCCAGTGAATAAGCAGTGCCGTATTTCTCAAGAAAATCCTCTTCTGCGGTGAAGGGGACACCTTCGATTTCGATTCGTTCGTCATCATCTTCATCAGCTTCATCCATGCCCAGACCGAGCACGATTTTCGCATGTCAGCCTCCGCCGATTTTATATTCACGAAGCCTGATACAGGTCTCTTCGTCTTCATCTTCAAGCATGGTCCGGAGTTTATCGAGCATCTCTTCCGGGACAGTCAGTTCAAACATGATATTTTCCTCGTTGATTATGGTTGGATTCGCACGGGTCCAAGCCCGTGTTTGGTGAATTCGTCAGGGTGGGAGTCATTGATCGGATCAACGCTCTCATTTGTTGTGTCCGGAGTGTCCGGATTGAGAAGTTGGTCGGCACAGATGGCTGTCGCCGATTCCACATACTTGAGGCAGATTCCCTTGGATGTGGAATTCGGGTCGCGGGTTTTGCTCAAATCCCGACAACAGACACTTCCGTAGTGCGTCAAAAAGCGGTCATGCAGTTTTTTGGAAGCCGTGCGGACGGTCTTTTCGTCGGCTGGCAGTGGTCCATTCCCGAGAATGAGGCTTTGGGCCATGACCGCACCGGCCAGTGCGCCGCAGACACATCCGGCATCGCCAATGCCACCGCAAAATCCTTTGGAAATGGCACGAGCGGTCTCCGGTGACAAACCACCGTGAAATTCCTGGTTGATGACAGTCAGGACAGCCTCGGAACAACACATTGAACCAGAACCGTACAGGTGCCGGGCTGCCGAGCTTGTTCGTGCGATGAGGTCCGCATTTTTTTCATGGGCTTTCATTGTGAATCCTTTTGGAGTCGTTACACAATGACGGTTTTCAGACCGTGGTTGGCAAATCGTTCCAGAACGACATTCAGTTGTTCCGGCGTGTATTCGCCAGACATCCGGTAGGGCCATCCCAGGGCCGCATATTTGTTACGGCCAAAAGCGTGACAGGGCATCACTTCGATTTCTGTTCTGTCAAATTCCTTGAAGAAGTTCGCCATGGCTGCGATGTTTTCGTCAGAATCATTCATGTCTGGCATCAACGGCATACGAAGACGGACCTGTGTGTCGGAATTCAGGGCTGCCCGCAGATTTCGTAGAATGATGGTGTTATCCTGTCCGGTGTATTTTTTATGCTGCTCCGGATCCATGTGTTTGCAGTCAAACAAGAAAAGGTCTGCCAGTTCGATGGTGCGGTCAAAGCGTTCAGCAGGGCAGAAACCACACGTATCAACAGTGATATGAAATCCTTCGTCATGCGCCGCCTGTGCCAGATCCAGAAAGAACGCGCCGCCAGCTGTTGGTTCTCCTCCGCCAAAAGTGACCCCGCCGTTTGAGTTCTCATAAAAGAGGGAATCTTTACGGACGACATCCATAATGGCTTCGACAGTCATTTCCTTGCCAGCTATTTCGCGGGCTTTGCTCGGGCACACGTCGGCACATTGGCCACAGTTGATACATTTCTCGACATCTCGTCCGAATTTCCCGTCCAGTGGGACCACGGCCCCGGCAGGGCAGACGTTCATACAGGCGCCGCATCCGGTGCAGAGTGATTCGAAAAACATCAGCTGCGGTGTTGTTCTTTGCGATTCCGGATTACTGCACCAGAGGCAGGAGAGCGGACATCCTTTCAAAAAAACCGTGGTTCGCAATCCCGGACCGTCCTGAACAGACATTCGTTGAATATTGTAAATCATTCCCTGACTCATACGTGTCTCCGCAGATAGGTGTTGTGAGTTGAGTGGACGGCTGAGCCGTCCCTGTCGTGATATGTCCAAAGGGACAGGGTGGGACTTGAATGTGGAGGATGTCCCACCCTGTGGAGTATACCCTTTAGGAAGTGTATTCTGTGCGTTTGATAATCTCGTTCTGAACGCCCATGTCCAGACGGGTGAAGTAGGCGCTGAAACCGGCGACACGAACAACCAGATCCGAGTATTCTTTCGGGTTGACCTGTGCGTCTTTCAATGTCTTGGAGTCAACGCAGTTGAACTGGATATGGGAGCCGCCAAAGTCGCAATACGTCTTGATCAGCGAGATGAGCGTGCGTGCTCCGTGTGGGCCTTCGATGACAGAAGGAGAGAACTTGACGTTGAAGTGGTTCGCTCCATATCGGACGGTATCAATAGCCTCCGCACCGGACTTGATGAGGGCGGTGATGCCTTCGTGGTCGGTTCCCGGCATGGCAGAGACGCTGCCGTCAGTCAGGGCGACACCCGCCTTACGGCCATTGGGCAAGGCACCCATGAGTGCGCCGAAGTAGTTGTGGTAGGACAGGGAGTACGCATCCAGCGGAGTGCGGTAGCCAAAGCAGTCCGGCCCTTGAGCGTGGTGGATGGCATCCACATCCCTGTAGTATTGTTGCACGAATGCTTCGACTTCTGGGTAATCGTTGCCGTGTTTGGGGGCGTCAAAGCACATTTTTCGGATGTTTTCGCAGCCTTCGAAGTTCGATTTGATGGCATCCAACAGTTCTTTCATCGTGAGCTTTTTGGTGTCAAAAACCAGATGCTTGATCGCGAGCAGGGAGTTTGCCGCATCGACACCGGCGGTCATGATGGGGTTGACCTGTGGATAACGGGTTCCGCCAGCCTCTTCGCAGACACCTTTTTCAATGCAGCCGTCATACATCGCGGAACGGAAGATACTCGGAACGACTTGGAGTCTGGCCATTTGGCTCAGGTCAGAATGTTTCCGGGAGATGTTGAAGAGGTGGTCGAGTTGTTTTTTGTACGCGTCGTAGACCTCGTCAAAGGAGGTGAATTCGGTGGGATCGCCGGTTTCAACACCAACGTTCTTTTTCGTGACTGGGCATTTGCCGTTGTTCAGCATGACCTCGACGATCTTGGCGAGGCAGGGCTGATCTTCCTGAGTGATGAAGCTGCCTTTGCCGCAAATGCCAGTGGAGACACAACCGTAGTTGCCGCAGTTTCTGGCATCTTCCAGCGAAATGCCTCCTTCATATTGTCCGAATCGGGCGAGGTTTCGTTGAACAACCACAGTGTTGTTCAAAATCTGCGGCTGACCGGACCCGCCACGAATGCATTCCACTACTTTTTTCAGATAGGAATCTTTCATCTTGGGATGATAGAGCAGTGTCAGCGTGGGCTGAATGTTTTTCATTGTGACCTGGGTATCGAGCAACATTTCTTCCAGCTCGGTGCTGGCGTCATTGCCATCGGCATCCACGCCTCCGATGGTGATGCTTTGTCCTGTGTGGCCGGACAGGGTCAGTGCGTATGAGTTGCCTTGATATTCTGCCAGTTCGAGATGTTTGATCCACTGAAATTTAAGGAGGGTAGAGACCTGTTCCCGTGTCAGGTTCCCCTCGTCGATATCTTTTTTGAAGAAGGGGTACATGTACTGACCGTAGCGCCCCGGAGAGGTTGCACATGCCATTTGCTCGATTTCAATGGCCAGATGGATGAACCAGAATGACTGGATTGCTTCGCGGAAGTTGCGGGCCGGGAATTCGGGAACACGGCGGCAGATTTCAGCGATTTCCAGCAGCTCTTTTTTGGCCTTGGGGTCTTTTTCGTCGGCAGCGGTTTTTTCGGCAAGGTCCGCATAGCGATGAGAGTGGGCAATAACCGCTTCCAGCGTCACGAGCATGGACCGGTACAGTTCGTGCTTTTCAGTGTTCGCCAGCGTGGTGGGGCAGTTCTCAAAACGAGTTTTGACATCGTCAATGAGCCAGCGCAACCCCTTGTTCAGGACCATGGGATAGTCGGCAATGCCGGAGCCACTCGCAACACTGACGTTTTCATAATACATGCCGGCCTTGGCATACGGCTTGGGGTTGATGCCATATTTTTCCTTGAACAATTTGTTGTTCAGGTCAATGCAGGTATGGCCTTTCCACAGCTTGTAGGTTTTTTCCAGCAATTCCTGTGTCTCGGCCGGAATTTTCATCTCGCCCAGTGAGGCCATTTTGGCCATCTGCATCTCTTCCTTGATCCAGGAAACGTTCCATTCCGGGTATGCGTAGACACCAGCTCGCACGCCGGTGAGCGTGCCAACGATGGGATTGCCATCGAGGAAAATGTTTTTTCTGGTCAGGACACGTTCAAACAATTTGGCGCGAATGTAGAATGTGGATTCACCTTGGTATTCTTTATAGACTTCGTTGAGAAATTGCAGCCGTTCGGGGTCCATCACCTGTGGAGCGTTCATGAGAAAACTCTTGAGTTCCTTGACTCGATTTTCAGCGGTATCCCAATTGATGCCATATCCCATGGATTCCGTGGCTGTTGATTCGGTATCGTGTATCGTCGAAAGATTGGTCATTGATATCTCCTGTTTGTGTAAGATTTTCCCTGAAGAAAATTGAAAGCGGTGTTCCGTCGCTTGTTCTTTTTGTAACTAGCAGGAGGTGTGCCATTTCGTTGTTTTTGTGCTTTTTTAAGTAATAACACCTTGATATAACAGTGTTTATTGGTCAATTTAGCGACTTTATGAGATCGTGAAAAAAGTTTTTTTTTATAAAAAAAACTTTCTTTTTCTACAAAAATTTTTCATTGGAGGGCTGGACGCACACTTTTTCCTTGTATTCACACTCATTTTGAAGGGGTTGTATGCTATGTATTTTGACAAGAAAAAGTTCTTTAATGTTAATCGTGAGAGCGTATTAACGCCTTCCATGAAAGCCATTTGGGATGATATGGGGCTTGGTGTTGCTGTCGTGGACGCAAATGGCCTGTGTGAATACATGAATCCCATACAAAGTCTTGTTGATGGTTTTGGCCGAGTTCCTGTTGAGGGACAGCATATAACGGATCTTTATGTGCCACATGATGTGAAGTGTATTCCGACGCTTGAATGCCTTCAAAAGGGACAGCCGTTGCTCAAGAAAAGTTATTTTTACAAGACGACGAACAACTATCTTGCCAGTACGGTTTCGGATTTTTTCCCATTGTTTGATCACGGGAAAAAGGATGGCGTCATTGCTTTCACCATCTGGACAGGGACCACGTCCTTGGTGAAGCGGCACAAGCGGTCGGCAAAGGGCGTTGTTCCTGAAAAAAGTCCGTATGAATATTATACGTTTGACAGTCTGATTGGGAAAGATGCTGCCTTGATCGAAGTGATGAATGAGGCGCGAACCGCTGCGCAGTCGGCATCGCCCGTCATGATATGGGGAGAAAGCGGCACCGGGAAGGAGTTGTTTGCGCAGGCGATCCATGCTGCAAGTACTCGGTGCCAGCATCCATTGGTCCCGGTGAATTGTGCGGCTATTCCTGAAAATTTACTGGAGGGGATTCTTTTTGGCACGGCCAAGGGGGCGTATACTGATGCCGCAGACAAACCCGGGCTTTTCGAAGAAGCCGATGGCGGGACATTGCTGCTTGATGAACTGAATTCCATGCCCATGGGATTGCAGGCAAAGCTTCTTCGCGTCCTCCAGGAAAAACGGGTCCGTCGGCTTGGGTCCCGTACTGAAATACCAGTGGATGTCCGGGTTATCAGTATCTTGAATGTCGATCCACTGTCTGCGGTGGAGCAAAATATCTTGCGGCGAGATTTGTTTTACCGTCTTGCCGTTGTGGGGCTTTCCATACCGTCATTGCGGCAACGCAAACGGGATATTCCTTTGTTGGCCCGCACATTTATCGATCGTTCCGAGCATCGTGGGAACAGCGGGGAAATCGTTCTCGATAAAGAGGTCCTTCGCGTTTTTCGTGACTATGAATGGCCGGGAAATATCCGTGAGCTGTTGCACGTCATAGAGGGGAGTCTTGCCTTGATTGGTGATCGGTTGTCCATTGAGTGGGGCTGCCTTCCTCGTCATTTCAGAGATGCCTGTCACAATGCAGAGGCTCCGCGCAAGGCTGTATGCAGTCCGGTTGCACCGGTGGTGACACCTTCTGCCCAGAAAACCTTTTATGATTATCAGACGATCAAACGGAGCAATGTCATTTCGCTCAAGGAATGCGTGCAGACGTATGAGGCGGAATGCATACGGAATGTGTTGCGAGTCACTGGCGGTAACGTGGCAAAGGCCGCACGGATTATGGAGCTGACAGGTGCGGGCCTGCGATACAAGATAAAGCAGCTTAACATTGAAGACGATGAATAGAACGGGATTGGCTGTCCATGAAGCAGAGGGAGGGACACAACCTCCCTCTGCTTTTTTTTACAAAAAAGAACGGCCGAGACAGACAATGCCTGCGAGGGTGATGACCACCATGAGAACGCGTCTGAAGGTTTCGACATTGATGTGTTTGACGACGGGGAAAGCGCAGAGAGTCCCTAGAATTGTGGCTGGAATGCCATACAGTACATAGTTGAATAACGCCGGTGTATACATGCCTGCCGAAGCCTGTAAGGCACAGGTCATGGTGCCTCTGATAACGAAGAAGACGCCGAGTGTTCCCAGAAAGGCCCTGGGGCTCCAATTGACATACAGCCCGTATGCTCCGACCGGGGGGCCATCGAATGAGATGGCTGTTCCCAGTAATCCAGCTCCGAACCCGGCGGCGCCACCGCGTCCCCAGGATTCCTTGTGGACTGTTTTGACCTGGAATGTCTGTTGCCAATAGACATAATAGAGGAGCAGCAGTCCAACCGCTCCCTGCAAAATGGCTCCGGAAACGAGTTGCAGGATAAACAGACCGAGAATGGCCCCGGGCAGTGATCCGACCAGCATTGGCCAGAGGGCTGACACGCGGCAGTGTCGAAAGTGCATACACGCGATACATCCATCCATGATGACATTCAGAATGCAACTGAGCGGAATGAGGTCGTGCATGGGGATGAACATGGCTGCCACGGGAACCGCAACCAAGGCTCCTCCAATGCCGCTGACGCCGGAGACAAAGCCGCCGACAAGCCATGCGCAGAAGACCATGATGTATATTGGATCAGGCATTGGATGATTTCTCCGTCTCCCGAGAGGGGGGGTGTTCAGGTGTCTTGCATATTTTTTGAGTGAGCCGTGCCCCAGTTTGCTCATGAGCAGGTCGTATCGTTGTTGGACCAGATTCTCTTTGGTGTCTTGTGCGGTGCGGACGCATGTTTCATAGGCGTCCATGGTTGTTATCGAGTAGGTCTCTAGTTCGCAGCCAAGATAGCGGCAAAAGCTTTCATGCCCGTCGGGGTGGACAATTTTCGGGAATTCTTTGGCAACGTCTTTTCGCCATGCGCTTTCCGCTGCGACAATTTCTTCGATGCGTGGGTCTGTACTGATGGAGGGGATTAATTGATCCATGAGTGCGTATTTTTCGGTCATGAAATTACGCCCTTGTTTTTGGGCCTGTCGTAGATCAGCGATAGGAATGAAGAAAGTCGTCCGAGAGTACTCCGTGAGTGATTTCTCGCATGAGTCGAAATGATTCAGGTCGTTCTTGGCATATGGAGGTGCCGCCCTGATTCTTTACGGCAAGGAACATGTCCAGTTCAGAATGAATGATTTCTTCGATGAGTGCTTCACGAATATTTTCTGGCATTGTTTTTCTCGTGTTTTTTGAGTGTCGTATGGGCATGAAGTCGTGTGTAGAGAGTGTCTTTTTGTGCTGCAAGGTATTGACGTATTCAGGCTGTGCGGCAGGAAAAGGAGTCTCTTGACGGCTTTATGAAAAAAAGAACAAGCATACCTGTGCAAAGCCAGTGCCGTTTACTCTTTTTTCTTTTTTATATGAAGGTGTTTTCTTTGATGTGTTTTAAACATTTGAAATAAATGATAAAATTTTATTTTTTGTACAGTGCCTGATTCCCCTGCCGCTTTTCTTGACGTTTTTTGGGTATGGGAGAAAAACTTTTGAAAACAAAAGTTTTTTTTCAAAAAAGATATAGATTTTTATTTTTTGCAAAAAGTTGTGAGAGTTGTTTCGTAAAATAATCAATAATTTTAGTAGTATGTTGAGATGGTGAAGAATTTCACGTAATGGCATTGTCTTTGCTTATAAGGGAATCAAGCAATGGATGAATTGTTGTTACCTGAAGATTTTGAATGCGGAGGATCTGTTCGCCCCTCTGCAGTGACTCGAAGACTGTGTGGTTCACTCTGAATTTTTCAGAGTTCATGGTCACTCAGTGGTTGGATGTCTGTCTGTGGACATCTCATGGCAGAGATGGTGCCGATACATGTTTTTTTGTCGGTAGCAGTGCTTTGAATGCCTGTTTGTATTGATTTGATTGATACAAATATTCACGAAGAATTCCGTAAATTGAAGAGAGTTTATATGTCTCAAGACGAACATTTGAAATTGGAAAAATCGCTTTCCCCGGCACAAGTGTGGGCGTTGGCGCTTGGATCGATCGTTGGCTGGGGCTGTTTTGTCTTACCTGGTGATATGTTTTTGCCTCAGGCCGGTCCGTTGGGAACCCTGATTGGTTTTCTGGTTGGGGCCTGCCTGCTGTGTTTTGTCGCGGTTTGCTATAGTTATATGATCAAGTACGCTCCCGTTGCCGGTGGAGCTTTTGCCTATGCCTATGTTGGCTTCGGTCCGACAGCCGCCTTTATTTGCGGTTGGGCACTTGTCCTTGGATATATTGCCATCATCGGTATTGATATCGCCGCCCTTGCGCTTATCTTTCGTTTTCTTTTCCCGGGTGTTTTTGAATTCGGGGCATTGTATTCCATCGCTGGATGGGACGTCTATACGGGCGAAGTCCTGCTCATGTCCGGTGCGACCCTGTTGTTTGGCTGGTTGAATTATCGTGGGATCAGTTTTGCCGGTAAGTTGCAGGTCGTCCTTGCCTTTTTGTTGACGGTGGGGATTGTGGGATTGTTCTCCGGTGCAAGTACTTTGGAGACCGCCAGCATAGGCAACCTTGTTCCTCTCTTTGCTGAACACCGTTCAGTCCTGTCTTGCGTATTGCTGATTTTTGCCATTTCTCCCTTTCTTTTTGTGGGATTTGATACGGTGCCGCAGGCGGCCGAGGAGTTTTCCTTTGATCCTGCGCGTGCTCGGAATATCATGATTATAGCCATTTTGTGCGGTGTTGTTTTGTATAGCCTCGTGACATTGTCTGTCGCAATCGTCATTCCGTATCCTGAAATGCTCGCAAAGATGGACGCCATCCGTGCCAGTGGCGGGACTGCGTGGGCAACAGGCGAAGCCGCGACCATGGCTTTCGGCAAGTTTGGTGCCACAGTTTTGGCGTGCGCCGTCATGGGAGCCGTTTGCACGGGAATCAACGGTTTTTACATCGCGACGTCCCGATTGCTGCTCAGCATGGCGCGTGGTGGAATCCTGCCTTCCTGGTTTGGTGATATCCATCCCACGTATCGTTCTCCCTACAAAGCCATTTTGTTCACCATCGGAATTGTCTTGCTGACACCATTTGCCGGTCGAGCCGTTGTTGTATGGATCGTGGACATGAGTTCTGTCGGGACTGGTATCGGGTACCTTTTCACCTGCCTTGCTGCCCGTCGTGTTTTGCTTGGTAGCCCAGAGGTTTCTGAAAGAGCTGTTCGCATGTTCTGCTGCATCATGGGAACATTGACCGCTGTGATGTGTATTGTTTTGTTGCTTGTCCCCGGCTCTCCGGCTTCCATTGGTGTCGCGTCCCGTTGGTGCCTGGTTGTTTGGGTCAGTTTGGGTGTCTTCTTTTACTTTTCCAACAAGAGCGAGTGGGCGAAACTCCCTGAAGCGGATTTGCGCGCACAGATTCTTGGACGTCGGGATATCCCCGTGTTTTTCAAATCTCGAGAACCTCGGCCTCAGCTGCAGGAGCAGAGTTCTTCGGTGGAATAACCTCGGATCGTGTTCGGCAAAGACGTTGAGTCTGGTCGGACGGTTCTTTTGCCCCTGTCTGTCGCGTACAGACAGGGGCTTTTTTGTGAGAAAATATGAAGAAAATAGGGCTGGATGCTAGCGGATAATGGTTGTTTGAACGTGTTTGGCAACATCAGTGGCGTTTTGCCCGATCAGCACGAGAAAACAGTCCGTGTGCGGTTGGTCGGCGGGGATTAGGGTGTGTGACCCTGGGACGTATTGGAATATTTCCGGTTCCTGAGCGTCATGAAATCGGACCACGCCTTTGGCCCGAAGAATCTGATCGGGCAGGGCGGTCACGCATCGTTCAAAGCGGCCGCGATCAATGGGGGTGTCCAGAGAAATCAGTGCGCTGTGGATATGGTCGTCTTCATGGGTCGCATGGTGCGTCATGGGGGCAATGTGTGGAGTCGGACGACGGAGTTTTTTGCGGAAGTTGACGCCGTACAGCAGGGTAGATTGAATGTCGCCGTTGGTCATGCAATGCAGATCTCCAGATGGATTCAGTGCTCGGAGCGTGTGTTTGAGGGCTGCCACGGTTGCTTCGTTGACGCGATCGATCTTGTTGATGAGCAGGACGTCAGCCAGTCTGACTTGACTGCGGGCCACTTCGAATTCGGCAAGTGTGTGTTCGGCCCCGGCAGCGTCGAGGACCGTGGTCACGGATGCGAAATTCAACAGGTCATCGAGGTCCGCCAGTTCCGAAAGCAGATTGGCCGGATTGGCAAGGCCAGTTGTTTCCAGAACCACGAAATCAGGTTGGAATTCGGAAAGAATACCGGACAGGGCGGATCGCAGACTGCCAGCCAGAGTGCAGCAGACGCAGCCTTCGTCCACTTCGGTGACCGCATACGTTTGACCAAGCAATTTCCCATCCAATCCTTTTTGACCGATTTCATTTTGGATAACCGCCACAAAATGGTTTTTGCCAGCCTGTTCTTCAATGAATCGAGCCAGAAATGTGGTTTTGCCCGATCCGAGGAAGCCGGTCAGGACAATCAGTTGTGGACGTTCCGTGATGCCCATGGTCCGTTTGTCGAGGCTGTTTGATGCTCCGGGCAGCTCGGAGGACAGCCATGGCGCGTCGGCAAAGGTCTCCGGCATGGTTTCCGGGGCGGTCCAGCGGGTATCCGGCGTATCGAATTCCGGAGATTCCGGAACCGGGCAGTGCCACCCCAGTCCAAGGCGCAGGTCCTGGATATCCGGGGCTGGAGTGCTGTGGAGACTGGTGTGATTGCCATAGGTCCGCAGCATGGCCTGACGCGTTTGTCGGATCAGGGATTTCGGGGCGGTTTGCAGGCAATATGATGCGGATGCGGCCAGGGCGTTGAAGAAGGGGATGGCTATATCCCACGCTGGAAGCCGCTGGTCTTCTGCTCCGGGGGCAACGGCATGGATCGGGCCGGTTGGTGTGTCGAGCACGACTCCGTCCTGTGCGATCACGATGTCGTTTTCCGGTGCCGTCAGCGTCAGGGATATTCCGGATTCTTCGGAGTGGAAACAGGCTTCCAGCACACCGACGCCGAACAGGGCGGTCATGTCGGGGAACAGGGGGAATTCCCGGATTCGGTCGAGATAGTCGTTTTCATGAGCGATCAAGCCGGCTTGAATACTGAAGGATTCGATCAATGATTCGGTTGCGGTCGGAAAATAGGTCAGATGAAATGTCGCGTACCCCATGGTAGGTGTTTCCGAAAAATTGAGGAGTTTCAATCCATAGACGCCGTCCATGCCCGTGATCCGAACCGTTAGGCCTCCTTGCCCTTTGGCACAGTCGCGGACTCCCCGCCAGCCGAGTCGGTGGCGCACGCCGGGAATGAAGTTGGTTCGTGTCATCAGTGCGCGCGGCAGTTCCTGTGCGGCACGGGCCGGATTGGCCTGCATGGCCGGAGGCAGAAGCGTGTCGAGAAAATGAACCATGGGGGCTCCGGGTGTTTGCGGCCGCCCCGGGGTTGGGGCGGCCGCGAGTGAGGGGAGGGATGGGTTACCCAAAGGTAATGGTATCCCCGTTTCCGAGGTACGCCTTGTCCTTTGAGCGGAATTTGGCAGTCCCTTCGACAACCGGATATCCGGCGGCGATGAACTTCTTGGCGCAGAGGACGCCGGTGCAATGGTTGCAACCGATGCGCTCAAAGCCGTAGTCGCCCAGTGAGATGACTAAATCGTCATATTTGGGGTCCCAGTCATCAAAGGGCGAGATGTGCAATCCCCCGTAGATGCCGTGGCAGTTGTCGTTTTCGTATTTTATTTCGTTGTAGGCGGTTTCCGCAAAACGGATGATGCCCTGATGGCAGCAGCCAGTGACGCTGACCAGTCCCTTGTCCGCCACATTGAAGTACAGGGATTGCTCCCCGTACACCCGGCAGATGATGGGGATGGCAAAGACATAGCTCGCCATGCCCGGGATGACCGGATTCAGGCCGTTCTTGACCGTGATGAGTTTGCCCGTATGGCCGCAGTCCTTGATGTACTGCAATCCTTCCGGGTAGAAGCCTTCCGGGATGTAGATGGTGATATCCGGGTCGTACTTGAGGGCAACAGGGAGTCCCCAGAAGTGGTCGAAGTGCTCGTGGGAGAAGAAAAGGGCTTCGATTTCCTTGTTTTCCAACATCGTGTCGATGCCTTCCCGTTTGAAGCATTCGTCACACCATTTATAGGACCAGCCCACGTCGAGGAGGAATTTGCGCTTGTTGCCGCTCATTTCCTCGACTTCTACCAGGGCCGCATAACCACCGGCATTTTCAGGATGAACCGAATTGCCTTCGATGATCTCCCACGCCTCGTCCAACCGGTTTGGGAGCAGGTGTTTGATCTTTTCGATGCCTTCTTCGTATGATCCTTTGCCAAGCCCCTTTCCGTTACCGAACGGGGGCCAATTGTAGTCATACTGATTGACGAGCAATCCGCCTGCGCCTTTGATATCACCCATCAACACGCCGTTATCAAACCAGCTTGTTTCCGTGATATTGGTGACCTTGACGCTTCTGCACGTCCCGATATCCGTCATTTTCCGTTCGGTGGTGGGGAAGTGCCCCTTGCGCACGGACGAGTATGAATACAGGCCCATGGCTCCGAGCAGTCCAACACCGACACCAGTTGCGGCTCCCTTCAGGAAGTCGCGTCGTTTCATATTGTCTGACATGCGATACTCCTGTCCGGGCTATTTGCCGGGGATGATGTTAACGGCGGCATACACCGAGGGCAGTGCCCATACCGTAATGAAGTAGAAGAGGACACCCATGGCGACTCCGGCCCCCAGACCCGCGCCAAAGCGTGGCGTCCAGCGGACATCGTTGATGGCGGCCTGGTGCGCTTCGTGGTCCGCATCGATTTCTTCAGCGGTTTTTTGGACCATCTTCCACCCCGGCCAGTTATCCATGAACCAGTGGTGGACCAGCCAGATGTTGACCAGCCAGATCATCGGAATCATGGGGAACTGCTGCGGATGCGAGAAGCCCTTCTGGGTACCGAGGAACATGTGGGATGTCTTGTAATAGACAATGTAGAGCGCAATGGCACCGATCAAGGTGACCACGGTCCGGATAAGGACATTGACCGGCATGGAGTATTTCTTGGGCCAGTTGTTACAGTAGAAGGTTACGAACAGGGCCGGGACCAGGAAGAAGATAGCCATTTCACCGACATGTAGCCACCGCCAGTCAGGGGCGAATGCACGGCGGGTTCCTCTGATCGCTTCGCCCCAGGTCAGTTCCTGTGCAAAGTAGAGGAAAAAGTGCATGGCCAGGGCGATGCCGATGATGCCGAAGAAACAGGCAAAACGGCGCGCCCAGTCGTTCTTGATGAGATTGAAGGGATAGCGTTCCCAGATGGTTTCCACCAGCCAGACAACCACGGTACAACACATGATCCACGAGATGTGGAAGTTGCCGGAAACCGTGTCCGCAAACTGTTCCCAGTACGGTGGTGCAATGGAGGTGAAGTACTGCCACGGATGATACAGGATTCCCATGTGTGGATGCATGGTGACGAAGTAGACCACCATGGACAGGAAAAACGTCAGCATGAGGATGGAGAATCCCTTGGCCGGTTGTTTCAGTTTTTGCCATGGAGCCTCTTCAAAGGCCACGACCCATGCCGGGGAAAGCCAGCTTGCAATGGCCGCGAACATGAGAATGGCCAGCGCCGAATATTCGATCGCGAAAAAGCTGGTGACGCCCGGAAGTTTTTCGAGCTGTTCTGGGTTGAAGTATGCCAGTCCGTAATTGCCGAGCAGCCCTTCAAAGAATCCTTTGATGAGCGTGATCAGAATGACGGCTGAAATTGTTGTCAGGATCGCCCCCTTGAGAAGGGGATGTGTGTTTTCTAGCCATTTTCGTTTGAAGGGCCAGTAGTTGAAGATGTAAACCATCCAGATCATCATGATCAGCCACCAGCGACAATACATGTAGCCCACATAAGGGGTGTACATGCGCATGACGCCGCGCGGGTCCTGGAATATCCACCATGAGAGATAGAAGATTCCGAGCGTCAACACCAAACTGACGAGCGCGGGGATCGGTCCCGACCATCGCTTGACGAGTTTGCGTTCTTCCAAGTAGCCTTCACCAAACCGTTCCATTCGAGCCTCCTCTTGAGGGGGATTCCGAGACATGGGCCCCACCCCATTGTCCCGGGTGTTCGGTTACCCCCCGGATTCCTTCGGACCGTATGCTTCTGTCATGGCGTCATGGACTGCCAGCAACAGAGCGTCGCGGTCCGGAGAGTCCGGGTCCAACCCTAGTCGTTCTGCTTCCAGAGCAAGCAGTTCCGGAGGGAAATCTCCGGCAATGGAATTCAGCGCCATCGTTGAACGCGGTGCGTCGGCGTGCGCTGGGTGTCCATTCCCCTGAGTCTCGGCAGCTCCATGCGGCCTTTTCGGGAGACTCCCCTTGAAAAGTTGTCTACGTGTCAGGTGTGCCATAGGGTGTCCTTTTGGTCCTGCTCCGCTTTTTCTCGCAGTGAACGGTAGACCAGGTCGGTCATGGGGACCTGTTCCCGTTCTTCGAGGATGTTGCACATTCTGAGGAAATAATTGGCGGTGATGGACCTGGCCCAGTCCCCATCTCGGGCTTGGAGCGCGTGCAACAATTTGATGTGATCCGCGAAAATGGCTTCGCGTTCCTCGCGTCGCAGCGTAAAAAAAATGTCGTAGGTCGCCATGTCCGTGGAGCAGACCTGTTCGACCGTGCGGACGAGGAAATCATTACCTGTGCCCACGGCCACGAGCCGGAAAAATGTCAGGCTTTCATTCCAGACACGTTCAGCCGATTTTTGAAAGATGGACCGGGATATATTGACACTGCATTGCTTGAGTTCTTCGAGATGGCGTGCGCCGATGTGGTGGGCCGCATGTTCTGCCACGATGGGCAGGAGCATGAAGGCCGCTTCCAATTGATCGGCCATGGCCTTTTCCGGGCTGAGATTGAGTTCGAGCGGATTGTCGTGGGCCGGGGAAATGCCGATGCGGAGATAGCACCCGCTGCCGGGGCGGATGGAAACCAGGCCTCTGGCTTCGAGCGCGTGCAAAATGCTTCGGAGGGTATTTCGACTGATGTTCAGTCGTTTGACCAGCTCCCGTTCAGGAGGAAGCCGTTCACCCGCCTTGATTTTCATGTCCTGAATGATTTGTCCGAGTTCCTTGAGAGCCAACTCTTTCTTTTTCATGAGACACCGACCGCCTTTGCGCTTTTTGTGCGCCTATTGGAGTTACCAATTAGCTGTGTTCACATCGTGTCGCCAACAAAAATGTATAAATTTGCTAAAAAAGAACCAATTTGGTGATATATTTAATCCAATATGCGAATTGGTAGAACCAATCAACCTGAATCGATAAAATCAGGGAAGGTTGTGTGGTGAGGCCACAAATGATCCGATCGGGGCGATCAGGCAGGTCCTTTTGTGAAGACGGTATCAGAGGGGGGAACTCCGAATACGGAGTTTGAGTGGTGGATTATTGTTGCCGTTTGGCCGCGATGGCATTGTTGAGTGGCGTGAGGATGGAATCAAAGGCCTTGGCGTCGAAATCCACAAAACGGTTGGGTTCTGTGGAACAGAGAATCAACACGGTTTTGAGGATGTCTTTTTCGTAATAGGGCTTGGCGTAATAGGAACGGATGCCGCGCGGGATGAACAAGGCCCAATCAATGGGTTTGATACTGTCGAGCGTGTCGTCAACCACGAGATGGTCGATCTTGAATCGGGCGATATCTTCGGCAATGGTGCCTTTGTATGAGAATTTTTCGCCGGGAGTCATGTCTGCCAGCGGTGCGCCCACGCCGGTGACGATGACGGTTTTTCGTCGGGTCTGAATGTCGGACAACATGACGGCGTTGCACCGTTTGGCGATTTCAGGCAGTTCAAGCACGCGGCACAGCATGTCGGAAATGTCTGCTGCTTCGTCGAAGATGGCTTGGGTGTTGTTCAATTGTTTTTCAGAAGATGAGGAGTCCCCCATACAGATCGGAAGTGCCGAGATGCGAATCAGGGCACTTTGTTTCCAGGGAACCCACTGGAGTTCCACCTTGGCCTTGAGCGGTTCACCCTGTGTGGTGTGCAGGTGGAGGGTGCCGTTCCATGGGCGGTTTGGCAGATCCGGCACAATGGATTCGATGAGTTCATCATTTGCCTTGGGAGAGATTTCCGTAAAATGGGGGAGCAGGCCATTCATGGCGCGAGGCAGGGCAAAGAGTTCCCGGGCTGCGGCATTGGCCTGTTTGATCCTCATGGATTGGTGGTTCATCAGAATGATCGGGGTCGGGACGTGGTCAATACGGAGTCGGGATTCGGCATCGGTTTTTTGAATATCTCGGATGACGTCAACGGTATCGCCAACATCCAGTAAATAGCCGTAATAGTAGCGGGGATCGGATGAATTGACGGCCCCGGTGAGTTTGAGCCACATGATACCGTCGGCCGGAGTATGAACCCGGAAGACCGTGGCCGTGGTTCGGCCTTCCCGGACAGCCTCGAAAAAGGCGTCCAGCAGATGCGCGTCCTCGGGGAGGAGCATCTGTTTGCGAAACGCGACGTTTTTCAGGAAAAGTCGGGCACTGTCACCAAGCGGGTGCAAGGGATAGTCGTTAAAGAATTCAATGCGGGATCGGGCTATTTCAATGCGCCAGAGCAGGGCCGGGAAGTCGTTCACAAAACTGCTGAGGTCCTGAATGGGAATAGCGTGTTGCTGAGGTGCTGGATCGCGTTTCATGGTGTCTCCTGTTACCTTTCAACGAATTACTGCAATTTGGTGAACGGGTCAACGGGAGGGACAGAGACTCGTGATGAAGTTGCACCGTCGTTTGTGCCATGTTGGTCGATTTGTTGCTTTTATTTAGGTGGATGTGTGAAAATATGACAGAGTTCATTTACTGTCAGCCCTTCGAGGCTGGAACATTCAAAATCGGCTGTGTGTAATTGTTGGCCCGGTGAATTGGGATTATTGAAACCGAGACTGCGCATTCCAGCACGTCTGGCAGCCAGAATGCCGTTGGTCGAATCTTCGATGACCAGACAGTCCTTTGGGGGAACTTTTAACTTTTTCGCCGCAAGCAGGAAGATGTCCGGGGCGGGTTTGGCCTGCGGTACATCGTTACCACCCACGATTGTCGTGATGACAGTGTGCAGTCCGATGGCTTTGAGTGTCGCTTCGATAACGTCCGTGGTGTTGGACGAGGCCAGAGCAAAGGGGATGTCGTGCATTGTCAGATCGTTGAGCAGGGTGGGAATCCCTGATATGGGCCGTAATCCCGATGAAGCCGCGAGAAAGGTCTTGTAGTGCGCCATTTTTTCATCAGACAAGGCCTGTGGAGCGTCTGGCAGATGGTGTTTTTCTTTCATCAACCGCCATTGCGTCACACTGGATGTGCCGATGAGGTGGCGATATTCTTCCGGTGGGCAGACAAAACCGAGTTCCGCTGCGTATTCGATGAAGATGCGTTCGTGAATGGGCTCCGAATCAAAGATGACACCGTCCATGTCAAAGAGAACCGCCCCTGGATATTTCATGTTCATCGCTGTCACCGTCTCCGTCTGTGTATAAAATGTTCATTCATGATTGTTTGTTGGCCGTCAAATGTCAAAAGCGATATGATGATTCCCTGAAAGATTCATTGAGTGCGTCAGGGAATTTTTTTCACCGCTGTGGGGGTATCAAACTTGCATTGCCTTGCGCTTACGGTATATTAGCGTCAATCAATTGAATGTCTGTGGTGGGATGATGCTGGAGTATATGGTTCGATCTAATTATTTGCACGAGGTGCAGCGCACTTTCGGAGGCACGGTCCATTGGGATGTCATGGGGTTTTTATCCCAGATATTCCTGGTGGTTGTGCCTATGGTGTTGGTTATTGTCCTTTGGCATTATCGGCAGATATTCACTTTTCGAATTATCCGATTTTTTGTTCGGCTTTTTTGTGCCCGGCGAAGAGCACTTGTTGAAAAATATCTGGTAGAGCGGGGAGTGTTGGTCGAAGTCTCCCTGTATTCTAATGATGGCATCGGCAAACGGTTGTGCAGCGCCCGTATTGCAAAAGTGGTTGACGGGGAAATGCATTTGCAATTGATCGAAACCAGCCCGATGGTCGCGAGGTTGAAGAGTGCGCGGGTTATTTGTTTGATGAAACCTTTTGCGTATTCCGGTCAGCGAATCAATGCCTTTGTGACGTTTATCAGTCATATGAAACGCCGGGGTATTGTCTTGAAGGAACTTTCGCTCTCCACTCCGATTCGGTACAAGCACATTATTCGAAGACGTCATGTTCGGCAGCGGTTTTCCCGGGAAGAGGCTGTTCGGGTCAAGGCCTGGAGTGGGAGCAGGAAGAAGAACTTTTGGAGGGCACGGCCTGACTTGCAGACCGTGAATAATCCCGCACAGTATGGCAAAGGGATGCGTTTGGCCGTAGAAAATATTTCTGCGGGGGGCATCCGTTTGTACGTGATACATCCACAAGGGACATTGCCCCCTTTGCAAAAAGGGAATCAACTTGTCCTGCGGGTGAGTATTTGGAATCCTAAAAGCAAAAAATACACGTATTTTACCGCACTGGGGACAATACGCAGTCGTTTTTCAGGAAAGGGAAACGCTATAGGGCTAGGAATTCAGTTCACATCCGAAGCCGAACAGGTTGGGAAAAAATATATTTGGAACGCTGTGGATGGCGGCGTCAACTCTCTAGAGAAGTTCCTTTCTCAATTTCAGGATACTCCGTAAAAGCTGACGAATTCGGGACTATTTCGAACAGTCCGGACACAGTCCATAGAGATACATTTTATGTCTGAGCAGGGTAAACCCATGCTTGGCGGCAAGTTCCTCTTGGCGCTGCTCAATGACCTCGTCGAGGATTTCGATATTTTTCCCGCACTTTTCACAAATCAGATGATCGTGATGATCTTTGCCATAGCACGGCTCATAACGCGTGACACCATCGGCGAAGTCGAGCGGTTCAACCAGCCCAGAATCACTGAGGAGCTTGAGCGTCCTATAGACCGTTGCCTGACCAACTGAGCTGTCTCTTTTTTTGACTTTTGCGTATAACTCCTCGGAAGATAAATGGTTATCGTGTTTGAGGAGGGTGTCCAAAATGAGACGCCGCTGGGGAGTCATCTTGAGATTTTCATTTGCCAGATAGTCTGCAAAAACATCTTGCGGGGTTTTCATACCATATCCCGTCGGTTTGTTTGAATTTCGATACAATCTCTCAATACGGGAACCCATAAGGGGTGTCAAACGGTCCTCATATTTTTTTTGGTCTATCGCCGGACGATATTTGATAAGGATGGCATTTTCAGCCTTGACATTCAATGGCTTGCTTTCTACAACCGCATTTCTGCAACGGTGTTGTCACACACTATCTTTTTTTTGCGGAGAGGTGGCAGAGCTCGGTTTAATGCGCTGGTCTTGAAAACCAGAGACGGGGTAACTCGTCCGGAGGTTCGAATCCTCTCCTCTCCGCCATGACAAAGTTCAACGACGTTCAAGGTCATTTAAAACCCCCTTTATTTAAAGGGGGTTTTTGCCTTTGTCGTTTAAGTCTGTTCAGATTGGTTTGCCTCTCTAACATTCGTTTGACCAGGTGAGATGAGATGGGCAGAAAGGGAAGAAGTAGACCTAAAAAAATGTATGGCTCATCCCAAAGGGAAAGATGAAGATGCGTCAACAGCATATTGTTTCATTGTCTAAATAAGCCATTATTGTTTTGATGGACTTGAGGCCGTTGACTGGTGCTGGAAGGTTTTTGTTCCCAAATATGCGCACATGCGAAAGACCCATGTCTAATAATATTGTGAATGGGGCTATAAGGTGTCTGGGGTATTCGAACGAAGAAATGACTGGGCATGGGGTTAGGTCTATGGCTTCAACAAATTTGAATGAGAATGGATGGTATCCCAACCAATAATTTCCCGTTAAATTTGAAAGAATGTGAGTAGATTTTAATAAAAATAGTCCATGAAGTTAGTTTAAGCAACTGAAACAGCGGGTTAAGAAATATATGGGCTAGTTATTTGGTACAGCCCCATTTAAATTGCATAGAGGTAATATTCAAATGAGTAAGAATTGGACACAGACAGAACTGTTACACGAAACAGTTAAGAACAAGAATATAATTATTAAAGGAAAACATTCTTATTATTCGGGTGCTTGGGATAATGGGTTTGAAAAATCATGTGTTCGTTACTTACATGGCGACGAGCATACCAAAGGACGAACCCCGCCTTGGAATGTCGATAAGTTATATGTAGGTGATTACGTTTGTATCGCTGCTGAAACAGTTATTATAATGGGTGGCAACTCTACGCACCGTATGGACTGGTTTAGTTTATATCCGTATATGGATCACATTATGGAAGCATACGAAAGCAAAGGCGACACAATTTTAAATGATGGTTGCTGGTTGGGTATGCGTTCTATGATTATGGCTGGCGTTGAGATTGGCGAGGGTGCTGTTGTTGCATCTGGCTCAATCGTAACTAAAGACGTTCCACCATACGCGGTAGTAGGCGGAAATCCTGCAAAAGTAATTAAGTACCGTTTCGACGAGGACACAATTAAACGCTTATTAGCATTGAGCATTTATGATTGGGCCCCGGAAAAGTTCGAAGCAATGAAAGATTATTTTTGTTCTATGGATATGGACGCATTAGAGCAAGCAACGAAAGCATTCGATCGGGGATGTAATTAGAAATAAAAAAAAAGTATTTTCGTGATTTTTTTATGGCAAGGAAAAATAAAAATTTGGGAGCAAAGAGGAGTGTGGTACAAGAAGTTGTACAAATGCTAAAATATTACTCTGTATACATCTAAAATAAAACGATTTTATTATTCTATGTGAAGACCTCCCCTTTTCTCCATATTTTAGTCCGACGAAATTCTCGGACATCCAGAAAGCCCCTAAAAATAGGGGCTTACGTTATGGTTTTTAGTAAAAACGGGCATTGGTTATGATATAGCCTGTGTGGTCTTGTATAGCTTGATTGTTGCATTGGAATAGAGTGGAAAGGACCATGCCGTTTTTCTGTCATTTGTCCCGTCTGTTTGACCGTCAGTGAAGCCCGCTGCAGAACCTTCGCATACGGGTGGAATCGGGCTGGCTCCATCGGTTTTTCCCCTTTTGCGGTTATAGAGCTTACAGTGCGCAGTTTTGATGGAGTTTTTGCAGGACGAGCGCACCCGCTCCCCGGGCGTAATTTTCTTCACGCCATGGCCGGAAGACAAGGTGTGGCATGGTGCCGAATACCTCTGAATTGCACGCTGCCATGGCATGGGAGAGCGGGGTGAAAAGCATTTTTTCGGCCAGATCGTTTTTCCCGGTAATGAGGATGGTTTCCGGGTTCAGGATACGGGTCAGGTCGGTGAGGCGTTGGCCGAGAATAGTTCCGGCTCGATCAAAGATATCGATGAGCACCTGTTCGCCGTTTTGCGCTGCCCGGATGACGGTTTCCAGAGTGAGGGGCGTTGATTTTGGGTGCCATGCCCCGTGTTTGGCCGCTTCTCTCGCTTCTTCAAGTATGGCGTGAGGTGAGGCCTCCGCTTCCAAACAGCCTTTCATACCGCATCGGCATACGGATTCACGACAGTTGCCTCTGACGTGTCCGAATTCTCCGGCAATGCCCTGCCATCCTCGAACGAGTGTCCCATTGACGTACAATCCAAGGCCGATGCCGTGTTCGAGGGTGGTCACAAAAAAGTTCTCAATGCCCTGAGCCGCGCCAAACCAGTGTTCGAAAATGGCCAGTGTATTGGAGCTGTTTTCAATGAATGTCTGGAATCCGGTCCGTTTTTCCACCAAATCCTTGAATGGGACATTTGACCAGTCAAAGCCTTTGTTGAAGCCGGGGTGAAAGTGAATCATGCCTTTGTCGGAATTGACCAGTCCGGGGATGCCGAGGCCGAGACCGGAGATGTCGTCGGGTATGAAACCGAATCGGGTACAACAGGTCTTAACGGCTTCGGCTACCAAGTCAGCGATTCGTGCGGGGGTGGTCGCAGTCTCGTCCAAGAGGGTCGCGTGTGACCCGAGGACGTGCGCTTCGAGGTTGATGACGACAACACTAATCTTTCGAGCGGCTATATATGCTCCCACAACAAAGGTCCCATCCGGATTGAGTGAAAGGTGGAAGGGGGGACGACCTGTGTGGTTGCCCGGCGCGGATTTTTCGAGAAGCAGGTTCTCTTGCAGCAGGGCAGCCGTAATGTCTGTGACAGTGGATTGTCCCAACCCTGTTTGGCGTGCAATTTCCTTGCGGGTGATGTTTCCCTGCACTCTGATTGTCCGGAGGACGTTGTCCCGGTTGATGGCGCGCATGAGTTCCTTGTTGGCCACCGTCATTTTTTGCTCCTTGAATTTGTGCATGATCTATACTGGCAAGGAGTAGTTTTGACAATAAAGGATACGAATCATGGATATATAGTTTGAAGGAGGTCGGTGATTCGGCCTTTTTTCATGGGATGGATCGTCAAGCTAATTCATAGAGTGTCGATATAAAATACGAAGAATGCGTATATTGAATTTTTTGACAGGTAAGGATGTCCATGGTTAATTCTGTGGATTCGTTATTGCCCCTCGCTGCGTTGGATGTTTCTGGTCGTAAAAACAAGAATGATCGAATTTTAACCGTACCTTCAGAACCGTCCGGGAGTGTTGGATCTCCTCGGTTTGTCCACGGATGAATACATTGGAGAGGCTCAGTCTTCCGCGTAGGGGTTGTCCATCCCCGCGTCATCATGGCCTGATTTTGCTTGAGACGATGAATTCCGAGGGTCTCTACTTCTTCCAGGCTGTTCCATCTGAACCGAATACATGAATTTTTTCAATTCTGGCGGTCAGATGGATGTGATCCCCTGTTGTCGCGCCACTCGTTCCCGGAGTGCTGGCGATGATCGCGGTTCCATCAGAAAGTGTACAGTAGAGATAGCTGACATCCCCCAGACGTTCGACCACGTCCACTTCAGCCCGGAGAAGGCTTTTTTCGGGTGATGAGAGGATGAGGTGTTCGGGTCTGATGCCGACAGTGACTGCGTTTTTTTCGGTTCCCGGATTGGGATGGGTGATCGAAATGTGCCTGTTGCCCGAAAATTCGATGGTAACCGTCTTTTCCCTGACTGATTTCACGATTCCATTGAGAAAATTCATTTTGGGTGAGCCGATGAATCCCGCCACGAATCGATTGGCCGGAGCGTTGTATAACTCCAATGGTGCGCCGACCTGTTCCACGCGTCCATCGTGAAGTACCACGATTTTGTCGGCCAGTGTCATGGCTTCCACCTGATCGTGTGTCACATAAATGATGGTCGCTTCAAGTTTCTTGTGGAGTTTGGCGATTTCGATTCGGGTCTGGACTCTGAGTGCGGCGTCAAGGTTGGAGAGCGGTTCGTCAAACAGAAAGACTTTGGGCTTGCGGACAATGGCGCGGCCAATTGCCACTCGTTGTCGCTGCCCGCCAGAAAGTTCGGCTGGGCGGCGGTTCAGGTATTTGGTCAGTTGGAGCGTCTCGGCAGCCTGTCGGACTCGGCGGTCGATTTCCTGTTTGTCATGTTTCTTGAGTTTCAGCCCGAAAGACATGTTCTTGTAGACGGTCATGTGCGGGTAGAGGGCGTATGACTGAAAGACCATGGCAATGCCTCGTTCCCGGGGCTGTACGTCGTTGACCGTGGTGTTATCAATGGAGATTTTTCCTGCGGAGACCTTTTCCAGCCCGGCAATGACTCTGAGCAGCGTGGATTTCCCACAGCCGGACGGGCCGACAAAAACCACGAACTCTCCGTCTTTGACGTCCATGTTCACATCATGAAGCACTTTGACTTTGCCGAATGATTTATCGATATTTTTCAATTGAATGTCTGACATGTTTTCCCTTTATTTGACGGCACCGGCGGTAATGCCGCGGATCAGATGCCTGGACAGCACGATGTAGATTATCAGGATCGGGACGATGGCCAATGTCAATGACGCGAGTACCGCGTTCCAGTCCGTGACGTATTGACCGATGAATTGCTGGACACCGAGGGTGATGGTCTGGGTCTTTTCGCTCGGTGCAAGAATCAGGGGAAACCACAGGTCATTCCACACCGGAACCAGGGTGAAGACACCGACTGTGGCGATGGCGGGCCGGGTGAGCGGCAGAATGACCTTGAAGAAAATGGTGCATTCACTGACCCCATCGCAACGTGCGGCCTCTTTCAAGTCCTTGGGAATCTGTTGCATGAATTCCGAAAGAATAAAGATGGCGAGCGGGATGCTCTGGGCGATGTATACCAGGACCAAGGCGGTCAGGGTATTCGCCAGATGCATGTCCACGATGAGCTGGAGCAGACTGACCGATCCCAGCCGAATGGGAATCATGATCCCGATGGCCAGATAGAGACCGAGCCACTTGTTGCCTTTGAATTCATATTCGGACAAGGCCCAGGCGGCCATGGCCCCGAGCAGGAGCACCAGCACGAGCGTTGCGACCGTGACAATGATGGAATTCATGAAATATATTTCAAAGTCGGAACGAACCAGCACCTTGATGAATCCCTTGAGACTGAAGGTCTCGACGCCCGGCAGGCTCATGGGGCTTCGAAAGATGGCCTTGCGCGATTTGAACGAGTTGATAATCGTCAGAAAAATGGGCCAGAGTGCGATCAGGGTATAGGTGAGCAGGACCAGATGAATGCCGAATGTGCTGACGGCTTTTTTGGGGGATTGCATGGAGACCTCCTACAGGGCGTACCGGCGCAGTTTTCGTTGCAGGATGAAAATATAGAGCAGAACGCCGATGAGGATGACCATGAACATCATGGTGGCGACAGTGGCCCCCATGGTGGGGTTTCCAAGTTGGAGTTGGAATCCGAAGAAGGTTCGGTAGAACAGCGTCCCCATGATGTCGGTTGAGAAATTGGGTCCGGCCAAGGCCCCTTTGACCGCGTAAATGAGATCGAATGCGTTGAAGTTGGCTACAAAGGTCAGGATGGAAACCATGGCGATGGTGGGCATGATGAGTGGGAGCTTGATGTGCCAGAAAATCTCCCAGTGGTTGGCCCCGTCAATGATGGCCCCTTCTACCAGATCATGCGGAATATTCAACATGGCCGCATAGATGAGCATCATGGGAATACCCACGAATTGCCAGACAGAGATGAGGGAGAGGGTGACGAGTGCCGTGCCTTCCTGCCCGAGCCAGGGCTGGAACCAGTCTGTGAGTCCGATAAGGCTGAGCAATGTCTCACTCACGCCCCAAAGCGGGCTGAGAATGAGTTGCCAGATAAAACCGATGATGACCACGGAGAGCATGGTCGGGATGAAAATGAGTGTGCGGTAGGTGGTTCGTCCTGTCAGTTTCGGTAGGCTGAGCAAGGCGGCCAGCATGATGCCAATGGGGTTTTGGACAAGCATGTGGACGCAAAAGAATTTGAAGTTGTTCAGGAGGGCGTTCCAGAACGCCGAGGACCAGGCCGGGTCCGTGATGAGTGCCACATAATTGGCCCACCCCGTGAAGAAAAGCGCACCGCTTTCATCGGTTGTGTACAGACTTAATCGGATTGAATCGAGCAGGGGATAGATCATGAACACGGTGTAGATGATCGTGGCCGGGGCCAGAAATAGGACAATGTGATATGGAAAACGGGCGAACCGACCGCCAGATGCGCTCATTTGAATCCCTCGTGAAAAAGGTGAACAGGGACTCCACTGTTGGAGTCCCTGTTGTTTGTGACTAGTGTTGTTGAGGTTTGTACCATTTTTTGAGACCGGCCTGCGTCTCTTTGGCAGCCTCTTCTGGTGTCATGGTTCCGTTGAGGACCTGGGAACTGACATTCCAGAGTTGATTTTCAAGATTTGGGGTGCCACGAGAGAGGATCTGGTAGGAATTGCGAATGGTGGATTCGTGGGTCTTGCGCCAGTTTACGAATTCTTGGGCAACAGGGTCTTTCAGGGACACTGCGTGGTTTGACAGGGGGAAGAACCCGGGCAGGGAGTTGGCGTATAGTGTCGCGAATTCCGGGGTGGAGAGCCATTCAAGGAACAGCCTGGCCGCTTCCTTGTTCGGGGAGGCCGCATTCAAACCGAGTGCGATGTCGGTATGGTCCGAGATATAGCCTTTGGTCGAGCCTTCCGGCAGCGGCGGGGGAAATGCGCCGAATTTGAAATCGGCCTGTGTGTTAAAGGTGGTTATATCCCAGGAACCGGCTGGATAAATGACGGCTCGACCTAATGTGAACAGGTTCTGGCTGTCAGGATATTTTTGTGCCTTGTATCCTTTCCCCATGTACGGTGCCCATTTGGCGAGCTGTTTCCAGGTATTGACATAGGGCGCGTCGGTGAGTTTCGCGGTTCCGGCAATCAGGGCCTTGCGACCTTTCTCGCCTTCCCAGTAGTTGGGACCGATATTCTGGAATCCCATGGTGGCCGCTTCCCATTGATCGGCTGTGCCGAATGAGAGAGGAATATAGCTGCCATCAGCCTTGATCTTTTCAAGGACAGTGAAAAATTCTGCTTCGGTTGTGGGGACAGACAGCCCCAGTTCTTCGAAGATTTCTTTATTATAGATGAAACCGTGAATGACAGAGGCCATGGGGACCGCAAATGTGGCTGAACCGTCATCGGTTTGCCAGGCGGATTTGGCCACGTCGGAAAATTCTTTCATTCCGGCGAGATCATCGAGGGCAACAATGTACCCTTTGTTGAACAATTCGAGGGAGGCATCGAAAGGACGACAGGTAATCAGGTCGCCGGCGGTGCCGCCAGCCAGTTTGGCATTGAGACCCGCATTGTATTCAGCCGGAGGCATGGGAGCGAAAGAAATCTTGATATCCGGGTGCTTTTTGTTGAAGGCCGGGATGATGACATCAACCCATATGTCACTGTCGTCATTGCGCCAGCTTTCGATTTTCAGTGAGGTCGCGGCAAATGCGCTGGTGGCGATCATGCTGAGTCCCAGCAGCGCAGCCAGCGCGAGTCCTGTCCATTTTTTCAACATCGGTTCCTCCCAATTTAGCAATTTAATGGGCAATATACATTTCTGTTTATACTTCGGCAATGTGAATCAGGGCTTCTCGCAGATTCCCTCCTGATTGGTATAATTTTTCCTGTGCCTGTTTTGGTGTCATTCCCTTGGCAACGAGTACGGCTGGTTTGACGTGAAAATCTGTTTGTTTCAAGGCGGTTTGCGCTGTTTTTTCTGGGACATTTGCTATGGAGGCGACACTGCGGGCCGCCCGTTTGCGGAGCTTGGCATTGTCCGGTTCAACATCAATCAAGAGACCGTCATGGACATGGCCGAGACGGGTCATGACCAGTGTCGAGAACATGCCAAGGGCGGTTTTTTGCGCGGTCCCGGCCTTGAGTCGGGTTGAACCGGCAAGGACCTCGGGACCAGTGTCGAGCAGGATGGGATCAGTCGCGAGATGGAGCAGCAGACATCTGGGGTTATGCGCGATACCAATGACCTGAGTTCCTTGTTGTGCGGCCAATTTCGCGAATTGACAGGTGTATGGGGTTTCCCCGCTGGCCGAAACCGCGACGAGCACGTCTTTGTCGGTCACCATGCTTTTCTTGAAATCTCGAAGCGCCGATTGTTTGTCGTCATCCCCGGGCGTGGTGATGGTCAGAACGTTGTCGGCGTCGTCAGCTCGATAGATGGCCAGACGGGATTTGGGCCAACCAAAGGTGCATGGCAATTCAATGCCATCCAACCCGGCGAGGACACCGGATGACCCCGCTCCGACATAGATGAGTCGGCTGTCAGGCTCTTGGAGCCTTTCGACCGCACCGAGCGCCGCCTGTTCGAGGGCTTTGATGGCAGTTCGAACTGCTGCAACGCCGTTGATCTGGTCTTGCCAGACATGCGTGAGAATGTCGCTGGAAGACCATGTGTCGAAACCTGTGGAACGGGGGCAGATGCGCTCTGTCAAAATGCGTGATTCTTTCTTTTTCTCTGACATGCCGGATTTGGTAGCACATAGGGCGCGAACGGGAAAGACAATCCGTTTATTTCGGTCACCGATTTTATCTGATATGTTTGCTGTCCGGCTGTATATTGGATAGGGATTTTATAGGAGTGTGCACCATGTTGAATGGCAAATTGTTTGTTGGAGTAGACGGCGGCGGGACCAAATGTCGGGCGCGTATTTCCGATATGGACGGGACCATTCTCGGCGAAGGGCGAGGTGGACCGGCCAACACGCGTCTGGGATTGGACGTCGCGTTCGGAAGTATTGTGGCGGCCACAGATATCGCCCTTGCCTCGGCTGGATTGGAGCTGGATCGGAAAAAGGATTTATATGCTGGACTTGGGCTGGCTGGGGTCTCGTTGCAACGAGAGCGGCACCTGTTGGCCTTGTTCGGCCATCCGTTCAAGTCCATGACCATCGAGTCTGATGCGTATATCGCCTGCCTTGGTGCGCACGGAGGGCAGAATGGGGGAATCCTGATCCTCGGGACAGGCAGTTGTGGGTGTGCCATTACTGACGGTGTGGAACAAACGGTCGGTGGGTGGGGCTTTGAAATTTCTGATTACGGCAGCGGGGCGTTTATCGGGCATCAGGCCGTGCGTCGTTCTTTGTTGGCCTTTGAAGGGGTGGTTCCCATGGGCGGCTTGGCTATAGAGGTCATGGACCGTTTGGGAAATTCTCCGGAAAGAGCGGTTCCGTGGGCGGAGAAAGCCACGCCGTCTCTGTATGGAGCGTTTGCTCCGTTGGTTTCCCATTGGGCCGAGGACGGCGATCCCATGGCCGTGGATATCATGCGACAGGCCGGATATGATACCGGATTGCTGCTCCGGGCGTTGAAAGGCACGGGAACCGAGCGGCTTGTCTTGGCCGGTGGTGTGGCGGAAGCCATCCGTCCATGGCTGTCCGAGGAGGTGAAATCGTGGCTTGTTGAGCCGATCGGGGATGCCTTGGCTGGTGCTTTGCTTTTGGCTCAAATGCGTTGTCACGGTGAGGAGTGTCGTGGAGGTCTTTATGCGTGATGTGGTGGAACCGACTTCGACATTGATGTTTCGTGAGACTCATGAGGCCCCGGCGGTCGTTGCCTTGCAGAAGGCCCGGAATGACGATGTCTGTGCTGAGTTGGCGGCTCGATATCAAAAGACGCGACCTCGTTTTGTGACGACTTGCGCGCGCGGCAGCTCAGATCATGCGGCCACGTATGCGAAATATCTCATGGAAGTTCATCTTGGAATTCCAGTCTTGTCCATGGCTCCTTCCGTGGGATCAATTTATTGTCATCCCATGAATTTGAAGGGGTGCCTGTTTATTGTGATTTCCCAATCCGGAAAAAGTCCCGACCTGCTGGCCTGTGCGCAGTGGGCGCGGAAGAACGGGGCGTTTATTCTCGCAGTGGTCAATGAAGAAGATTCTCCGGCCGCACAGATGGCGGATGCCGTGCTTCCCTTGTTGGCCGGACTGGAACAGAGTGTTGCCGCGACCAAATCTTATATCGCGTCATTGAGTGCGTTGTTGCATTTTACGGCAGCGATGTCTGGAGACATGGCTTTGGGAACGGCGTTCAATCGGTTGCCTGAGCATCTAGACGCGGCCCTTGCTCTTTCTTGGGAAGAGGCCGTTGAACCGTTGGCGGACGCCGAAACGCTGTTCGTGGTCGGGCGGGGCTTGAGTTATGGAGTGGCGTTGGAAGCGGCCTTGAAGCTCAAGGAAACATCGTCTTTGCATGGGGAAGGTATCAGTGGTGCCGAGATCATGCACGGTCCTTTGGCTCTGGTCCGCCGTCGGTCGCGGGTGTTGGCCTTCAGTCAGGAAGACGCGACCCGTCCGGGGTTGCTCGAATTGGCCGAGGTCCTGCGTGGAAAAGGGGCCAAGCTGTTCATGGCCGAAGAAGGGACACCCGAATCCGGACGGTTGCCCGTGGTCCCGGGGATGCACCCGGCAGCCGCGCCGATCGCCATGATTCAGTCCTTTTATACCATGGCCAATCAATTGGCATTGGCCCGGGGCATGAACCCGGATAATCCACCTTCGCTCAAGAAGGTGACGGAGACGCTGTGATGCGGACATATTTGACAAATTGTCGGGTTTTCACCGGCGAGACATTGTATGATGGCTTGAGTGTGGAGATCGAGGATGGCCGTGTCGTGGGCTTGATTGCCGAGTGCGGGATGGCTGGTGGTGTGGAGGTCGTGGACCTTGGCGGAAACCTGCTTGCTCCCGGCTTTATTGATGTGCAGGTCAATGGCGGTGGCGGGGTCTTGTTCAATGAGTGCCATGAGACGCATGATTTGAAAATCATTCTGGAAGCCCATCGGCGATACGGCACCACAAGTCTCATTCCCACCCTGATTTCCGATCGGTGGGATGTCATGGTTTCGGCTGCGGGCGTGATTCGGCAGGGACTCCGGCTCGGTGTGCCGGGGTTGCTCGGTGTACATTTCGAGGGACCGTATATCAATCCCGAACGCAAGGGGATTCATCAGGAAGCGTTTATTCGGCCAGTGGATGACGGGGCGTTCGAGTTATTCTCTGCCGGTGATTTGGGGGTGGTGATGACCACAGTGGCTCCGGAATTGGTCCCGCCTGATTTCATTCGATCCCTATCTGACGCCGGGGTTCGAGTGTGTCTCGGACATACAGCCGCGACATATGACCAGGTCCGGGCCGGTATTGCCGCCGGGGCCATTGGGGTCACTCATCTGTTCAACGCCATGTCTCCGTTGACCAGCCGGGAGCCTGGGGTGGTTGGTGCCGCATTGGACGATGCTGAAACCTGGGTCGGGGTTATCGCTGATGGACATCATATTCATTTTGCTTCGTTGCGAATTGCGTGTGCCGTCAAAGAACAGGGCAAGGTCATGCTGGTGACAGACGCCATGCCGAGTGTCGGGGCGAGCGAAAAGAATTTCACGTTGCAGGGACACCCTATTCTGGCCGAGGACGGGCGGTGCCAATCCGTCGGAGGGACTCTTGCCGGGTCTGATCTGAACATGGCGGATGCGGTTCGCAATGCCGTTGAAAAACTGCATTTTTCAGAGGAGGAGGCATTGCGAATGGCCTCTCTGTATCCGGCGACATTTCTTGGAGTGGATGATCGGCTTGGCCGTATCGCTGTTGGGTATCAAGCGGACTTTGTGGTGATGGATGCCGAATTTCATGTGCTTGATACATGGATTGCCGGCGACAATTCTTTTTGATTGAGTTGAGGTACGTTATGCAGAAGCGAGTCAGGGTTCTGGTCGTTGGTTTGGGAAATATGGGGCGTTCGCACGCCAAGGCGTATCATGCCTTGGACGGATTCGAGATCGTGGGGCTGTGCAGTCGGCACGCCTCGTCTTTGACGGATCTTCCGCCGGAATTGGCCGCGTATCCCCGGTATGATTCATATGAAGAGGCTCTGAATGCCGTGCAACCGGACGCCGTGAGTATCAATACGTATCCTGATTCCCATGCCGAATATGCCTGTATGGCGTTTGAAGCTGGGGCGCATGTCTTTTTGGAAAAACCTATGGCCCCCACCGTGGAGGCTTCACAAACGGTGGTGGATGCGGCGATCAAGGCCGATCGGAAATTGGTTGTCGGGTACATCCTGCGACATCATCCGTCCTGGACAAAATTTGTGGAATTGGCGCAGGGATTGGGCAGGCCATTGGTGATGCGGATGAATTTGAATCAGCAATCCAGAGGCAGTGAATGGAGCGTTCACAAGCATCTCATGGAAACCATGTCGCCCATTGTGGATTGCGGGGTGCATTATGTGGATATCATGTGTCTGATGTGTGGGGCCAAACCCGTGAAGGTCCATGCCATGGGCGCACGATTGTCTGATGAAATCGCACCGGATATGTATAATTACGGGCAACTTCAGGTGACCTTCGACGATGGGTCCGTGGGGTGGTATGAAGCGGGGTGGGGTCCCATGATGAGTGAGACCGCCTTTTTCGTGAAAGACGTGGTTGGTCCCGACGGATGCGTGAGTATCGTAGCCGCTGAACAGGCTGGACAAGGGCCAGGTTCTGCGGATGTGGAAGGTCATGCCCGGGCTGGGATTTTGCGGTTGCACCATGCTCAGACAGATGACAATGGCGAATTTGTCGAGGATGATACGCTTATTGAAATGGAGGATGAACCCGATCACGATGAATTGTGTTTTCGGGAGCAGGTTTTTTTCCTCAAGGCGATTCAAGAGGATATCGATTTGACAGACCATATGCGGGATGCGGTGAACAGTCTGCGGATCGTGTTGGCCGCAGACCGATCCGTTCGCACGGGGGACGTTATTTCATTGTAGAGTACAATACATCACGAGTTGATGAGACTGGACGGCTGTCAAAGGCGTTCAGTCTTTTTTTTGATGGTTCATCGTGGGGAAGGGAATTTCAAGAATATTTGAGCCACTGTTTTTTTGTGAGAAAAAGGGAAATGGGAAAAATAATCCTAAATTCATACTTTTTTACTCAAGAATTAATTCAGAGTAAAAAAGTATGAAAAGTATTGGCATAACAGGAAAGATACGGGCAATTGAAAATCGAAATCAAATAAATACTGTTTTAGAAAATCTAAATATTTTAGCTATCTAATATCTTTATGAGAGTTGTTCCTATTAGTTTGAAACCCCTTGACCTTGTCTGTTAAAATAACATACCGGCAGGGTATGAATAAAAACCTCGTGAATAGGTGGGTTATTTAACCTCCTTGTTTGGGAGGATTTTGGATTTGATTTGAGATGCGTGCCGGGTGGCCGTGTCTGGGGGCCGAAAGAGGACCTGGAAACAGGACCTGCAGAACGGGCTGAAAGGTCGGTTCGTTGCCATCAACGCTTTTGAGGAAGGGATCACACATGGCAAACGGTAAAAGGATGTTGCGATTTGCTGCGATCATGATTGCGCTGGTCGGCGTGCTGGGGTTTCAGATGGAAGCCATGGGCATGTTTGATTCGGTGGAGAAGGCCACGGGTAGGCCTGATGTGATTATGATCGACACCATCGCCAAACTGGAGTCACTTGAACAATCTGCGGTCGTGTTTCAGCACGATTTGCACACAGACGCCCTGAAAGAACAGGGTATGAGCTGTTCTTCCTGCCATATGAAGGACGAAGAGGGGACCATGTCCCTGACGTTCAACCGGCTGGAAGGCGAAGGACTGCCCGAATTGTCCGTATCGCAGCTCAAGGACACGTATCATGACGGCTGTCTTTCCTGTCACGTCGAGAGTGGTGACAAGGGATTCAAGACTGGTCCCATGGTGGGCGAGTGTCGAAGCTGTCATCAGGCAAAGCCGGAAGTCACTGCCGAGCGCGTCGCGTCCGGTATGGACAATACACTGCACTTTTTGCATTGGGATTCCAAGGTCATCCCGGTTGATTCGGGTGAGCAGACCAACTGTGGTTCCTGTCATGCCGTGTATGACGAGACCGCTGGAAAGTCCGTGTATAAGAAAGGAGAGGAAGACAGTTGGCGATTTGCCTCTGCGTATCCTCCCGAAGAGCTGGCGGACTTGACGACACGAGAAGTTTTTCATGCCCAATGTGTGACTTGTCACCAGACACTCATTGAAGAAAAGGCAGAACGCAGCGGGCCGGTTGATTGTGCCAGTTGTCATGATGCCAAGACTGTTGAAGCTCGTACTGTTGAAAATGCCAAGACCATCGAAGCCATGGGTGGAGTGCCGCGTTTGCCCCGCAAGCAGCCTGATGCCGTGCTCATGATGGCCAAGGTCTCCGGCCCGAAGCCTGAAAAGGCCACGGGAATGGACCCGGTTGCTTTCGATCACAAGCTTCATGAATCGGCGGTCGAGACCTGCCGGTCCTGTCATGACAAGGGTGTCAATGCGCCCATGGATACGAGCTTTAAGGCCTTTCATGATGTGAATTCGGATACGTCCTGTGTGGGATGTCATGCCAAGGAACAAAAGAAACCGGAATGCGCCGGATGCCATGCGGCCCGTCCCGTGTCCAAGGCGACGTCTGACGCAACCTGTCAGAGCTGTCACAATGCGCCTCGTCCTGCCCCGGAAGCCACTGAGGCCGAAGTGCAGACCGAAGCGATGACGGTTCTTGCCTCGCGTCCGACGAGTCAGGCCATGGTCGCCGTCAAGGATATCCCGGAAACCGTGACTATCGGCGCCCTGTCCAATGAGTACGAGCCGAGTGAAATGCCGCATCGCAAGATCGTGTTGTCGCTTCTTGATGGCATGAAGGACAATTCGCTGGCGACGACATTCCATGCCACGCCTGCGGCCATGTGCGCCGGATGCCATCATAATGCCCCGGCTACCGTGACACCACCCACGTGTGGAAGTTGTCATGCCAAGCCGTTTGCAACAGACGGTATGCCCGGCTTGAAGGCTGCGTATCATGCCCAGTGCATGAGCTGCCATACGGAAATGAAGCTCGATAAGCCCGCTGCCACGAATTGTGTCGCGTGCCACGAGAAAAAATCCAACTAACCGAAGGAGAGACGCGAAATGTTACGAAGAACATTCCTCGGACTGTTGGGCGCAGCTGGCGCAAGTGTCGCGCTTCCCATGTCGGCACGGGCTGGAGGGAAATCCTTTGGTCCGCATCCCGACACATTGGCCGTGCTTTTTGATGCCACCCGCTGCATTGGTTGCCGCAAATGCGAGCAGGCTTGCAACGAAGTGAACCAACTGCCTGCACCCGATTCCACGTTTGACGATTTGACAGTCCTCGACACCAAACGTCGGACTGATGAAAAAACATATACTGTCGTGAACAAGTTCCAGGGCACAAGTGCTCCGGTTTTCGTGAAAAAACAGTGTAATCACTGTTTGGAACCGGCGTGTGCCTCCGCCTGTTTTGTCAAGGCTTTCAAAAAGGAACCGAATGGAGCCGTCAGCTATGACGCTTCAGTCTGTGTCGGTTGTCGATATTGCATGATCGCCTGTCCTTTTGAAATCCCGGCCTATGAATACGATGAACCGCTGACTCCCAGAGTCATGAAGTGCACCTTGTGCGCGCCCCGTTTGGCCGAAGGCAAATTGCCCGGCTGCGTGGAGCAGTGTCCCAAGGAAGCGCTCACGTTCGGCCCGCGTGATGAGATCATCAAGATCGCCCGTGCGCGGATTGCGGCCTACCCTGATCGATACGTGGATCATATCTATGGCGAAAGGGAGATGGGCGGCACGAGCTGGATGTATCTGTCCGGTGAGCCGTTTTCCAATATTGGCCTGCGGGAGGACCTGGGAACAGCGTCCGCTCCTGAACTGACTGCCGGTGCGTTGGCTGCCGTCCCCATCGTGGTCGGCATGTGGCCGGTGTTGCTCGGTGGTATCTATGTCGTGAGCAAACGCAAGGACAAGATTGCCAACGACGAACGTGTTGCAGCAGTCAAGGATGCCCTGACCAGAGCTGGAGAAGAAGCCGAGAAAAAACTGCATGATGCGTTGTCCAAGGCCGAAGTTGCCAACAAACGACGGATCGAGGTCGAGGTCAAAAAGGCCGTTGAAGAGGCGCTGACTCCCAAGGAAGACGCCGAAACAGGTGAGGAGGAATCCTAGATGGCTGTTCACACCACAACGGCTGAAAAACAGTCCTTGTTCACGCCGTTTAATATTATTGCTGGCATCATTCTGGTTGCCGGGCTGATTGTCACGGTGATGCGTTTTACCGGCGGCCTCGGAGCCGTCACCAACCTTGACCAGAACAACCCGTGGGGCATCTGGATCGGCTTCGATCTGATGTGCGGCGTTGCCCTGGCTGCCGGTGGATACACCACCTCCGCCGCTTGCTACGTGTTTGGTCTCAAGAAATATCATGCGGCCGTTCGTCCGGCCATCTTGACCGCGTTCCTCGGGTATGCCCTGGTGGTTTTTGCCCTTGGATATGACGTCGGTCGTCCCTGGCGACTCCCATATCCTCTCTTTGTGCAGCAGGGGACGACCTCGCTGCTCTTTGAAGTGGGATTGTGCGTCATGCTGTATCTGACCGTGCTGTTCATCGAATTTTCCCCGGCCATGCTCGAATGGCTTGGTTTCAAGAAGATTCGGAAGACCGTGGTCAAATTGACACTGCTGTTGACCATTTTCGGTGTGGTTTTGTCCACGCTGCATCAATCCTCGCTGGGCGCACTGTTTATCATTGCCCCCTCGAAGTTGCATCCGCTCTGGTACTCGCAGTACCTGCCGGTTTTCTTCTTTGTGTCGAGTATCTGTGCAGGTCTGTCCATGGTCATTTTCGAAGGGACGCTTTCTCATAAGCCCATGCACCACTTGATGGACGAGGAGTACCTGAACAATCATGATGGTCTGATTCTTGGATTCGGAAAGGCCGCTTCCCTCGTGTTGTTCGGGTATTTCTCCATCAAGGTTATCGGCTTGGCCTACGACAACAACTGGCATTACCTGACCACTGGCTTCGGCGCGTGGTATCTGGTTGAAATGCTCGGTTTCGTGGCTCTGCCATCCTTCCTGTACGCCATCGGTGTCCGGGACAGGAATATCCCCGTTATCAAATGGGCCGCAGGACTGACTGTCCTCGGCATTATCGTCAACCGATTCAACATCTCCATGGTTGCCTTCAACTACCATCTGCCTTCCGCAGAGCGGTATTTCCCGAGCTGGGGCGAGATCACCATCTCCCTGTTCGTGGTGACCATCGGTGTACTTGCCTTTCGGTTTATCAGTACCCGGATGCCCATCTTCAATGAGCATCCCGAGTACAAGAACGAACACTAGTCCTTGGAGGGAACATCATGGAATTCTTTACATTACAGGATTATTACACCTTCACCAAGGGCACTGTGTATCTCATCATGGGCGGAATTCTGGTCGGGGTCACTCTCTACTGGCAGTTCCTCATGGGTGGAAACAAAAAGGACGACTAGGCACTACGGCCATCGTTTTCAATTTATCGATATGACAATCAAGGAGAAGCGGAAATGTACGATTTCCTGACAGGGCCGATGCTCTGGGTGACGTTTCTCGTCAGCTTTGGCGGCCTGATCGTTCGCGCCGTCATGTATGTCAAGGGCCTGAGCTGGCAGCTTGACAGAGTGGCCTACCGTCCCAACATGCGCTACGGGCTGCGAGGTGGATTCCGTTCCATTTTGGCCTTTATCATTCCGTTCAAGGCCAGACTGTGGCGGGTACGCCCCGGCTTTACCCTCATATTCTTTGCCTTTCACATCGGGCTGCTTGTCACCCCGATCTTTTTGGAAGCACACAACGTGATGTTGCGGGATGCGTTTGGATTCAGCCTGCCCACGTTGCCCACATTGGTGGCGGACATGTTGGCTTGGATCTGTTTGGCCGGTGGTCTGTTCCTGATTTTGCGTCGAATCGCGTTCCCCGAGGTTCGCATTCTGACGACCTTCTATGACTATCTGTTGCTGGTCATTACGGTCATGCCTTTCGTGACCGGACTGATCGCACGCTACGAGATGGGTGAGTACAACTTCTGGCTGATGGCTCATATCATCAGTGCGGAAATCTGGTTGCTCTGTCTGTCTTTCACCAAGCTCAGTCACGCAGTCCTGTTCTTCATGTCCCGTATGCAGTTGGGCATGGATTACGGCATCAAGCGTGGTGGCATGAAAGGCTCGGACATGTCCTGGTAATCGGGATTGAGACACAGCCAAAGAGAATGGAGAAGCACAATGCCTGAAGGAAAATTCTGCAACAAGAAGCCCATTACCACCGATGAACAGCTCAAGCTGACTCTCGGGGACAAGGGCGGAAAGCAATATTACGAGGAAATGAACCACCTGGAGGTGGATTCGGAGAAGCTGTGGGCGACCATACAGAAAACCTTGAAATCCAGGCTCAAGACCTGGTTGGAAATCTGTGCCCATTGTGGCCTGTGTGCCGAGTCCTGCTTTTTATATCAGGTGAACGATCGGGTGCCTGAACAGGTGCCGTCTTACAAGATTCAATCCACCCTTGGCCAGATCGTCAAGAAAAAGGGCAAGGTGGACAACGAGTTCATGCAGATGTGCATGGAGACCGCCTGGTCCAAGTGTACCTGTTGCAACCGGTGCGGCATGTATTGTCCGCACGGCATCGACATGGGAATCATGTTCAGCTACCTGCGTGGCCTGCTGTATTCGCAGGGATTCGTTCCTTGGGAACTCAAGATCGGGTCCGGGATGCACCGGGTGTACCGCGCGCAGATGGATGTGACCACGGAAGACTGGGTCGAGACTTGTGAATGGATGGCCGAAGAGACCGAAGAGGAATGGCCGGGACTCGAGATTCCAGTCGATAAGGTCGGTGCGGACATCATGTACACCTGCAACGCCCGTGAACCGAAACATTATCCTGAAGACATTGCCGAGGCAGCGATTCTTTTCCATGTTGCCGGAGAAAACTGGACGGTTCCGTCCGAGGGGTGGGAACAGACGTCCCTGTCCATGTTCGCCGGAGACTGGGAGTGCTGCAAGGACAATGTTCAACATGTCTACAACGCCCTGGAACGATTGAAGCCGAAACGCGCAACTGGCACCGAGTGCGGGCACGCGCACCGGGCCACGGTCATCGAAGGTCCGTACTGGGTCGGTCGTGAAGACGGTCAGCCGCCTGTTCCATATGTCCATTATGTGGAGTGGTTGGCCGAGGCATTGCGTACCGGCAAGCTCAAGATTGATCCCACCAAGCGGATCAAGGAGCCGGTCACCTTGCAGGATTCCTGCAACTACGTCCGGAATCAGGGGCTGAAAGATGTGACCCGTGAAATCATCAGCTACATTGTCGAACCCGGGTATTTCGTCGAAATGGCGCCGACCAGGGAACACAACTACTGCTGCGGTGGTGGTGGCGGTTTCAACGGTATCGGCATGTATCGGGAACAGCGCAACGTGGCACTTCGCAAGAAGATGGACCAGATTCTGGATACCGGCTGCAAGCTGGTCATTGCTCCGTGTCACAACTGCTGGGATGCAATTCGCGATCTGGAGGAAGAATACGAAATCGGTATTCGTTGGTCCTTCCTCAAGCCGCTGGTTATCAGCATGTTGGATGTGCCCGAGCATCTGTTGCCCAAGGACGAGTAACCAAAGGACGAGGTGAGATATGTTCAGGAAGATTCTATTGGCGACCAGCGGTGCTCCGTCCACCTTTGGTGCCGCTCGTGTCGCGTTCGACATGGCCAAGCGCTACGGTGCTGAAGTCATTGTCTTCAACGTCATGGGGGTGCCGACCAAGGCTTTTTCTCAGGAGGTCAATGACGTCCGTACCGGGGAGAAGGTCGAGGTTGACGACGAGTATCGGGCCTGGGTTGAAGAGGAGTTGAAGAACACCTTTGCAAAGCAGATCGAGTGTGTCGAATTCTCCAAGATGGTGTTGACCACCGGGGTGCCACATCGGGAAATCCTTCGCGCCGCCCGTGAAGAAGATGTCGATCTGATTGTGATGGGAGCAAGTTCCGGTGAATCTTCGGCCTATCGGATGGGATACACTGGCTCGACCTTGCAACGTGTGGCCAAAGCGGCCCGGTGCCCGGTGCTGACCGTCCATCGCGAAACCGCTTCATATTGGGGCGGATTCGGCAATATCGTTTTTGCGACCGATTTCTCGAAACAGGCTGACCACGCATTCAAGTTCGCCCTGGCCTCTGCCAGGGAACTGGAGTGTGACCTGACGCTACTGCACGCATTGGATATCAGTGGCAAGGTACTGGATCAGAATTCTATTGAAGACGAACTCATTGCCGCGCGCCAACGTCTTCGGGACATGTATGTCCCGTTGATGGGGGATTTCAAGAACTTCGATATCGAAGTCTGGGAAGGCGTTCCGTATGTGGAAATCGTCAAGATGGCTCGGGAACGGTCTGCTGATCTGATTGTCATGGCTCACCATAGCCGTGAATTGGACCCGGAAAAAGCACGTATCGGTTCCACCATGGAACAGGTACTCATGCGAGCCGGTTGTCCTGTCGTCAGTGTGAGCAAACCGGACAAGGTATAACGAGAGGGCACAGCGTCCGGCCTGTTTTGGGCCGGATGTTCAAGGATGAATGGTGCAGTCGATCATGGCGGGTACGGCTGTGGCACAAGCCCGGATCGAAAAAACGTTTTGGGCGTATCAGGAGGGTTTTGATATGACACAGAAGATTCTCATCGTTGATGATGACAAGGAAATTCGTTCGTATTTGTCCGAATTGCTCAGCGACAACGGTTACGAAACCGTGACCGCTGTGGATGGGGCCGAGGCCGTTGCAATCGCACAACAGGAAAAGCCGGATCTTATTACTCTGGACTTGGAGATGCCCAATGAATGGGGTCCCCGTTTCTATCGGAAAATCAGTCAGGATGACGCGCTCAAGCGGACTCCTGTAGTGGTGATCAGTGGCCTGAGCGGGATCAAATACGCTATCCCGAAAGCCATTGCGAGCCTGACGAAACCTTTTGAACCTGCTCAATTGCTGAAGATCGTCAAAGACGCAATAGGGTAGTTGGCAGGTGTGGGGGAACCGGCCTGTCTTATTTTCAGAGTAGGCAGGTCGGGTTTTCTTCTTGAACAAGTGCGCGGGTTGTGTGTACGTTCCTCGGGTTGTGGAATAAACCCGATACCTTGAACTTCAGGTAGAACGAATGCCAAAGAAAATTATGGTTGTGGACGATGATCCGGATATCGTTGACTACCTTGTGACTGTATTCGAAGACCATGGATACGAAACCTGCCGCGCTTCCGACGGAATGGTTGCTTATGATGTTGCCAAAGCGGAGAAGCCGGATCTCATTACGCTCGACATTGAAATGCCCCACGAATGGGGGCCTCGGTTTTATCGTCGGCTGACAAGTGAGAAAGCCTTTTCGGAAATTCCCGTTATCGTGATCAGTGGACTCTCTGGGATACATCTGGCCATTCGGCGAGCTGTGGCGACAATCAAGAAGCCTTTTGATCCGGCCGATGTGATCCAGATTGTGCATGAGGCATTGGGAGAGTCTTCCGACAACGACTGATGGTTCAAGGGTGCCGGAATCATGATGCAGCCGGGGGCGGTTGTCGTGTGCGCGGTAAACCCGGGGGTATGATGGACTTCAGAAGATTACTGCTCGTGGATGATGAAGAAGGCGTTCGACGTTTTCTTGGTCTTTCTTTCGAGGAATTGGGATATGAGGTTGAAACGGCTGCCAACGGTCAAACGGCGTTGGAGCTGTTTTCGTCGTTCAGGCCAGACATCGTGTTCACGGATATCAAGATGCCCGTCATGGACGGGATCGAGCTGCTCAAACGGATCAAGACGCAGTCCCCGGACACTGAGGTTATCATGATAACCGGGCATGGGGATTTGGATTTGGCGATTGAATCGTTGAAGTTCGATGCCTCTGATTTTATCACAAAGCCCATTAATAACGACGTTCTTGAAGTCTCTTTGGAGCGCGCCCGCACGCGTATTTCCATGAAACGCCAGTTGCGTGAGCATACGGAAAACCTCGAAAAGCTGGTCGAGGAAAAGACCCGGCGTATCGTTGAGTTGGAACGACAGAACGCGGCGTCCCAAGTGGTTCAGGGGTTCTCGTCTGCCTTGTCTGATGCGACGCAGGAAGTTGAGACCGGATCAGGTTTGTTCAATGAGCTGCCGTGTCTGGTGTCTATCCATAACCGGTATCTTGAAATTGTCGCCCACAATACGCTGTTTGAAGAGCGGTTGGGCAACCAGGTCGGGAACAATAGTTTCGATATCTATTCCGACAGGGACTCTCCGGGAAATGCCTGTCCGGTTCAGAAGACGTTTGATACCGGCAAGGGCCAGCGGAGTAAGGAAAATTTTCTTGGCAGGGACGGAGAGGAAATTCCGGTGACGGTCTATACCGCGCCTTTGCCAAACAACGATGGCGACATCGAGTTGGTGCTGGATATTTCCGTGGATATGACTGAATTGAAACGGCTCAAGGACGAGTTGTTGACCACCCAGTACAAGTATCAGCGCGTGTTCAACGATGCGCCGTGTTACATCACCGTTCAAAATCCGGATTTGTCCATTGCCGAGGCCAATCATCTTTTCAAGAAGGATTTTGGCGAGTCTGTGGGGAGGCCGTGTTTTGACAGCTACAAGCACCGAAGTGAACCGTGCGCTGATTGTCTGGTCCGCAAGACGTTTGCCGATGGTGAGACCCGACAACGAGAAACCGTGGTCACCACGTTGTCTGGTGAGCAGAAGAATATGCTTGTGCAGTCCGCGCCTATTCACGATGCGGCCGGAGCCATTGTACAGGCCATGGAAATTTCGACGGATATCACGGAAATTCGTCGTTTGCAGGATCATTTGACGTCGTTGGGCATCATGTTGGGGTCCATGTCGCATGGGGTCAAGGGGATGTTGACGTCGCTTGATGGGGGCATTTACCGGTTGGAATCCGGCTTGAAAAGGCAAGATCCAGCGCGAGTCGAAGACGCGACCCGAGTTCTTAAATCCATGATTGGTCGGGTCAAAAAAATGGTGCTCGATATTTTGTATTACGCCAAGTCCCGAGAGCTGGAGACCGAAGAGCTGGACGCATCCAGTTTCCTGAAAGAAACATTTGAAATTGCCGAAGCAAAAGCCGTCGCGGCCGGAGTGGAGAGTGTGTGTGACATTCCGGAATATTTGGGGCGATTGACGATCGATAGTGCGGCCATGGCTGCGGCATTGGTCAATTTCCTTGAGAACGCGGTTGATGCCTGTGAGGGCCGGGATATCGCAGGGGGCGGACGAGTGGCCTTCATGGCTCGACGTACTGGGGATGTCTTGACCATGACTATTGTCGATAATGGTATGGGTATGGATCGGGAAACCCGGGAAAAGATTTTTACGTTGTTCTTTTCGTCCAAGGGGAAACGGGGCACCGGGATCGGGTTGTTTATTTCGAATCAGACCATTGAACAGCACGGCGGAGCCATCACGGTCGAGTCTTCGCCCGAGAATGGGTCGAAGTTTATTGTGACGTTGCCCATGGCCACGTCTCTCTGATTCCCATGATGGTATTTGATGGCACGGTGGTACGTGCTGGCTCATTTGAATCGTCGTGTGCGAGCACCATGTATTTTTGTAGGGGAGATAGGCAATGAAATTGACCACACGCAGTAGATACGGGACACGATTGCTTCTCGACATCGCCCTGCATTCAAAGGACGGCCATCCCGTGCCGAGCAAACAGACTGCCGCTCGGGAAGGGTTGTCGCTCAAGTATTTGGAAAAGCTCGTCAAGGTGCTGAAAGAAGAAGGGTACATTGTTGGAAAGCGTGGTCCCAATGGCGGCAACACCCTGATCCGAAAGCCCCGCGAGATTTCCATTGGTGAAGTCGCTCGTATCCTCGACGGTGAGGACCAGGTGCTTGGCTGCGAAGGGGATGTGTCCACCTGTCCACGTGCTGCGGTGTGTCTCAAACGATCCATTTGGGATGACGCCAGTCTGGCCATGTACAAAATGCTCGATTCCTTTTCTTTGGCCGATCTTATGAAGGACGCGTATCTGTGTCCGCAAAATCCGCCGCCGAAAGAATAACCGTCATGGTGGCACATCGGCAACCATGAGGGAGGTCTCATGTTGTTCAAGGGATTTCGTGAAAGCCTGATCGCCAAGCTGATGCTTTTTGGCGGTGTCACCTTGCTGGTGTGTGTGATTTTGTGGTCGTGTTTCAATATTTATCATTTCCGTCAACATCTTCGGTCCAATTCCATGTCTGATATCGCTCTGGTTTCAGAGACGATCATGTTGGCACTTCGCTATGGCATGTTGGTGGATTCTGAAGAGGATGTTGAAGAAAATATCAAGAATATCAGCCGTCAGGATGCTATCCGCTCTATCCGTATCTATAACAAGGCCGGAGAGATCGTTTTTTCAAATATCCCTGATGAGGTCGGGACGGTCCTTGACGTGACGTCGCCGTCCTGTCGGACCTGTCACCAATATTCACCGACACCGCCAACCATGCCGTTGGAGCAGCGAACGCGGTTGAATGAGGTGCGGGGGGAATCGCTCATGTCCATCATGACGCCTATTCCCAATTCAGAGGGGTGTTCGCCAGGGCCATGTCATGTCCATACGTCGGATGAGCAGGTGCTCGGCCTGTTGGATGTGACTGTGAGCATGGAGCAGAAGAACGCGACGCTTGTCATGTTTGAGCGAGCGAATATCTCCATTGCCGTAATTGTCTTCATCGCCACCTTTATCGCATTGTTTTTCTTTATTTATCGATTTGTCTTCAGGCCGATAAAGCGGTGTATTACAGCCGCTCGCAGTTATCAATCCGATGAAATATTTACCGCGCTTCCTGTTGAACAGACCGATGAAATCGGGGCTTTGGCAGAGGAGTTCAACCGGATGGGACACCGGGTTTCTGACAAGCATCGGGAACTTATGGACCAACGTGAAGAATTTCGCCGTTTGTTTGACACGGTTCCCTGTCTGCTGAGTGTGGTCGATCTGGAGTATCGAGTCATACGACATAATAAGGAATATAAACGCCGTTTTGGAATCCCGCAGGGAAAACGGTGTTGGCAGATCAACAAGGGACGGATTGAAAAATGTGAAGTCTGTCCTGTTGACCGAACGTTTGTCGATGGCCTGTCGCATATGAGTGAAGAAGAGGGCATGTCCAAGGAAGGCAAACCCATTCATTGGATTGTGTACACGTCGCCAGTGCGTAACAAGGAGGGCGATGTCGTGGCCGCCATGGAGATGATGATCGACATCACTTGGCGTAAGGAGCTGGAGCAGAAATTGGCGGCTTCGGAGCATCGCTATCACGCCATTTTTGATTCCATTCCCAATGCGGTTTTTGTTTTGGGTCGAGCAAAATTGGATATTCTCAATTGTAATGAAGCGGCGGAAACGATTTATGGATGGAGCCGGGATACATTGATCGGCCGATCATTCATGGATTTTTTCCGAGAAGAAGAGGTCGAGGATTGGGAGTCGGTGGTGCGGACCGTGCCGGAGATCGAATTGTGTACGCATGTTACCCATTCAGGTGCGCCGATTTTCGCGGCCCTACGTCTTTCGCCGGCCCGATTTGAAGGGACTGAAACCGTGATTGTCACCTGTACGGATGTGACCAAGAAAATGGAGACCGAGCAACAGCTCATTCAGGCCAGCAAGATGACGACGCTTGGAGAAATGTCCGCTGGTGTCGCGCATGAGTTGAATCAACCATTGACCATTTTGCAGGCCATCAGCAATTTGTTGTCACGCAAGGCAACGTCCGGATCACCATTCAAACCGGAAATGATGCGGGAGATGGCAGATGGCATTGCAACGCATGTCCAGCGGGCCAGTAAAATCATTGAACATATGCGGGAATTTGGTCGTAAAGCAGACCTCAAGGCCATGCCGGTTCAGATGAATGAAGTTTTGGAACGTGGGTTTGAGTTTTTCAGTCAACAACTTAGTGTCCACGACATTCGTGTGACTTGGGCTTTGGAAGAAGGGTTGCCCATGATCATGGCCGATTCGAATCGATTGGAACAGGTGGTTATCAATTTGTTGCTCAATGCCCGGGATGCCATTGTCGAACGGTGGGATGGCCATGGGCCGGAAGCGGACAAGCGGATTTATATCCGTTCATTTAGCACGGAAGACTTCGTCGTTTTTTCGGTGTGCGATACAGGGTCCGGTATCCCGACGTCCATGCGGGAGCGGTTGTTCGAGCCGTTTTTTACCACAAAGAATGTGGGCAAGGGAACAGGACTGGGGCTGTCCATCTCCTACGGTATCGTGAGTGATTATGGTGGCGAGATTGTCGCCAAATCGTGGGATTCGACCGGAGCCTGTTTTGAAATAACATTTCCCAAAGCCGAGTGTGAATTGTGCGGAGTACTGAAATAATGCGAGAAAAGAACGAGCCCTTCATGTGAAGAAAACGAATCTTTTCAAGAGGAAGTGTCTCCGGCGAGGGTGAGGAGCAGGAGAAAAAAATAAAATGTTGCTCCCGGAAAGCCCATGGGGATATACTCTAAGGGTGGAGGGAGTATGCAGATTGAAAGAGGATTGCTTTTACTTGCCGTCGTGATTACGGCCTGTATCGGTGGCATCTTGTATCGCTGGCAGCGCCCCAAGCTCTCTGTTTCGTATTCCGTCGTGGCGATTCTTGCGGCCCTGTTTGCTGTGTATTACATACTCAATGTCGCCTTTGGCAATGGGCGAACCGGCTGGCCTTGAAAACGCGAGGAGATGCCCTTCATGAATGAAACCATCAGATTCGTCGCTGCACTGGGAGCCTCTGCCCTTGTTGGTGGACTGCTTGTCTGGAAATTTCGGAAAAGATGTCTCCCGTGAATACTCACGTACGTTTCCATCGGCGCAGGTGTCGCCGTCTTTTATCTCTTTAAATTCGTTGCTGATTGAGTGGTGTGGAATTTACCGGCTCTCCCAGTCCTTGACTTCATCCCAGAGCGCATTCATTTGGTCCATGGTCAATTCTGAAAACGTCAGATTGCGCATTTCGGCCAATTCTTCCATTTTTCCGAATCGGTTGAGAAATTTTTGGTTGGCGAAGTCCAATGCACTGTTAGCCTTGATACCTTTTCGACGGCCCAATTCGACCAAGGTAAAAAGATAGTCACCGAATTCCCGCTCGGATGCGTCCTGATCTTTGGCTGCGAGGGCTTCCTGCCATTCCTGCCATTCTTCCTTGAGTTGTGCCTCAACAGCTGCATCCGAGTCCCAAGTGAATTTGTTGCGGGCGGCTTTGGAGTTGATTCGGTACGCCTTGAGCAGGGGAGGCAGTCCTTTGGGAAGTGAGTCGAAAACCCGTTTTCTGCCGGTTTCCGTATTTTCTTCGCGTTTGACCCGTTCCCAGTTGTCCCAGAGTTCGTTCACGTTTTCAAAGTGCGTGTCTCCGAAGACATGAGGATGCCGTCGAATCATTTTGGCGGCACTGTACTTGATGGAATCGGTCAATGTGTGCGTGCCCTGTCGTTCGTAGAGTGTGGCAATGAAAAGGAGGATGAACATGACGTCCCCCAATTCTTCCATTGCTTCGGCCGGGTTGGCATTTCGAATACCCTCAATGAGTTCAAATGCTTCTTCTGCCAGGTAATCGCACATGGAGAGCGGTGTTTGTTCCTTGTCCCAGGGGCAGCCGTCCGGGGCGATCAGTGCGTCGATGACTTCGAGCAGTTCTTTCATGGCGAGAGCCGGGGCGTCATGTTTTATATCACTCATGGTGAATATTCCTTATGCAATGGCCTGGAAAGACCACGGATTATTGTTCGGTTTCGTTGACTATGCCAAGGGCGTTTTTGGCGTTGTCCAATGCATCTTGTGGTGAAGGGATGTCAATGTGGTTGTTCAGACTGTCCATCAGGTGCTGTGCGTGTGGTGCCAGAAAGGATTTAGTCAGGACATCGGCGTTGGGTGCGAATGTGTGCAGAAAAAGCAATCCCACAAGGCCGATGAGCACTCCTTCGATTAGACCGAAGATTCCTCCGGCCGTTCGATCGAGCCAACCAAGAAGGGACAGCTCCAACATGGAACGGATCAGCTTGGTCAACAGCCAGAAAACGATGAGGGTCCCGAAAAAAATCAGCGAGTACGACAGCGCACTGACCGTGATGCCGTTTTCAATGTATAATTCCAGATGCGGCGCGACCAGATGGTCGAAATGGGAGGCCAGGAAAAGGGCCAGAATAATGGCGACGAGTGAAAGGACTTCCTGAATCAGTCCTCGGAAAAACCCGCGCACGACAAAAAGTGCAATAATGCAGATGAGAATGATATCCAAAAAATTCATGCAATCATGTCCTTGATTCGCTGAAGTATTCGTTCTGCACGAGGATTTAGCAAACTGAGGAGGAAATGTGAACCGGCAGTCTGCTTTTTTTTATATATGTCATTGTAAAATGAGTGTTGGGCTTGTGTCCGTATGCGATCTCGGCTACATGATTTCAAGTCAGCGCAACAGCACCCAATTATATGAAGGAGCGGTGAATGCAGGTTCACGAAACAGGATTTCCAGGTCTTCAGGTCCTGGTCCCTCAAGTCTTTCAGGACGAACGAGGTTTTTTCTTGGAGAGCTATAATAAGAAAGCATTTGAAGGACTTGGGATCTCCTGTGATTTTGTTCAGGACAATCACGCCTATTCCAAAGACGTCGGAGTCCTTCGAGGATTGCATTTTCAAATACCTCCGGCAGCCCAGAGCAAGTTGGTTTGGGTGACCCGTGGCGAGGTAGTGGATGTGGTGGTGGACCTTCGAAAAGGTTCCCCCATGTTTGGCCAGTGGACGCAGATTTTGCTCAATGCTGATAATTTTAAAAGATTATTTATTCCAGCTGGTTTTGCCCATGGGTATGTCACGACCAAGCCGGATACGGAATTCCAGTATAAGGTGGACTCCCCGTATTCGCCTGAACATGATGGAGGGATTGCTTGGGACGATCCTGATATTGGTGTTGATTGGGCAGCGGTTCTCAACGGACAGATTCCGATTCTGTCAGAGAAAGATAAACGGTTGCCTCGGTTAATGGATTTTGATTCCCCTTTTAACTTCGAAGGATAACGCCATGTCAGAGGGTAAACATTGTCAAGCCGATTTTGCCATGCCATGCCATGCAATTATCCTTGCGGGAGGGTCTGGGACACGATTGTGGCCTTTGAGCAGAAATTTGATGCCCAAGCAATTATTGGTCTTGGGTGGGACGAGCACTCTTTTGCAGCAGACGGTTTCCAGAGTGCTGGAGGCTTTTGCTCCGTCCAACATTTGGATCGTGACCAACGAGGAGCATCTTTTTGAGGTCCGCAAACAGGTGGGAGCCTTGGATGTGGATTTAAAAGAACAGGTTTTGGCTGAACCGTTGGGGCGAAATACCTTGCCGGCAATTATGTTGGGGCTGGACAAGGTGGTCGAACGTGATCCTACGGCATTAGCCGCGGTGTTTCCATCGGACCACCTCATCAGCGACGGCAAGGCCTGGGTAAACGACCTGGTCAAGGCGTCCTTTCTGGCTGCCGACAAACGGTTCGTTACTTTTGGCGTTAAACCCCGCAAACCCGAAACGGGGTACGGATATATCGCCCTTGGTGCCTCGCTTGAACCCGGTGTCCATGTGGTGGATGGGTTTGTGGAAAAACCGGAATACGCTGTTGCCGAAACATTTGTCAGAAACGAAAGTCATTATTGGAATTGTGGCATGTTTTTGTTCTCTGCCAAACATTTTTTGACACAGGTGGCCAAATGCCAACCTGAACTCTGGGAATGGTGGCTGCGGCGGGAAACAGTTCCACTTGTTCAGGGGTATCGTGAAATCCCCAATATTTCAGTTGATTATGGCGTTGCTGAAAAAATCGACAATATTGCCGTGATCCGTGCCGGTTTTGAGTGGGATGACCTTGGCAGTTGGGAAGCCATGTATCGTCTTGGTGACAAGGATGAAAACGGGAATGTGATTCAAGGTGATGTTTTGGCCATGGATTGTAAAAATTCCCTGCTTGTCAGCGATAGCGGTAAACTCGCGGTTGTCGGAGTCTCCGACATGATAATGATTCAGACGCGCGATGCAGCGTTGCATTGCACTATGGACCGGGTTCAGGCCGTGAAAGATGTGGTTGAAACCCTGAAAGCCGAGGGAAGTCCTCTGGTGGAAAGTCATCCGACGGTTTATCGTCCGTGGGGAAATTATACGGTGCTTGAAGAAGGGGCGCATTACAAGATCAAACGGATTCAGGTCAGCCCGGGGGCCAGATTAAGCTCGCAGATGCACCATCATCGGAGTGAACACTGGGTTGTGGTGGATGGAACCGCCGAGATTGAAGTGGATAATGAACCGCGAGTTCTTGTGGAAAATCAATCTGTTGATATCCCCAAGGCCTCACAACATCGGTTGACGAACCCTGGCAAGTTGCCGCTCAATATTATAGAAATTCAAAGTGGACCCTACTTGGAAGAAGACGATATTGTCCGATTCGACGATGTTTATGGAAGGGTTTTGAAATAAAGGAGATGTTTGGGGTTTTGTGTATAACATATTGAATTCTAAATCGTTTTTTTGTTGAGGGAGATCGTGAAAATATTCATATTCTCTTGACACGAAAACGTTCCATGCCGTATGGAAACAGAGTTCAATTGGTGTGATTTTCACATTAACTTTAGAGTGATGGGGCGAGGTTATGGAGGAAAGAAAAGCATCGAAACGGTGTGGAGGGGCTCTTCCCTTTATCATCGGTTTCCTAGCCTTCTGTGTGTTGGGCTGGGCTGTGATCCCCGGATTGTTCTTCGAAAAAGAAGAACAACCGATTTGGTTCAGCCATGCTGTGCACGTTGAAGGCGAGGGGATGGATTGCGAAAGTTGCCACTATTTCCGGGATGACGGCTCCTATGCCGGGTTCCCGACCAACGAAGTGTGTGCCGAATGTCATTCGGTTGATCCTGAAGAAGCAATGGAAGCCATTGCTGAAGCAGATATCGACCCGACTGATTACGAGGCAATCATCAAAGCCGAGCTGGGTGCCATTGAGGACAATCTGGCTTCTTCGGATGATGACAAAATGCAGGCCGAACGCGAGTACGTGGTGAAGTATCTGATTCAGGGAAAAGAAGTTCCCTGGTTGAACTACCAGTACCAGCCGGACAATGTGTACTTCTCTCATAAGGCTCATGCCGAGCTGGATATTGCCGAAATGGCAGAGATGAAGAAAGATCTGGCTGATGTCGTTGACCCTGCAGTGTTTGAGGGCGAGGCTCCCGAGCAGAACTGCAATCTGTGCCATGTGAAGGATATCAGCACGAACGATGTGCCGCCGGCATTCGAACGGAATATCCTTTCCGGTTACAGCAAGATGACCATGAAGATGTGGAAGTGCGAACGGTGTCACGCCTTGAAGGGCCAGCCGAACGCCTGCTACACCTGCCATAAGTAAAGGGGTACTGAGAATGAGCGTAGCACGCAGAGCTTTTATCCAGTTAAGTGTGGGCGCCACCGTTGGTATCCTTTTTACACCGACGGTATGGAAAGCCCTTGATGATGTCTCCATCTGGACCCAGAACTGGCCTTGGATTCCCAAGTTGAAATACGGGGAACTCAAAGGTGTACCGACTGTGTCCAAGATGTGTGAATCCGGATGTGCCGTGAAGGTTCGCACCGTTGCTGGTGAGGCCTTTGGTGTTGAAGGAAATATGGAAAATCCGCTTTCTGGCGGTGGTGTTTGTCCCTTGTGCGCCAATGGTGTGCAGGTGAAAAACAGCCCGAATCGTATCAAGACACCCTTGTTGAACGGTGAGGTGATTTCCTGGGAAAAGGCTCAGGAGGTTGTTGCCGAGAAACTGGACGCCGCGGGCAGCAGGATTGCTGTTGTTTCCGGTGATCAGAATGGCACCGTGAATGAGGTCTTCTCCGCATTGTTGGCCGATAAGGGCAGCGATGCATTTTATACCATGCCATGTGACATGCAGGCCGCAGACAAGGCCTGGGCTGGTCTCATGGGTGGTTCTGGTCAGATCGGTTACGATCTGGAAAATGCGGATGTGGTTTTGTTGGCAGGAGCCGACGCACTTGAATCATGGGGACCGACGGTTTCCAATCTCAAGGCGTTTGCGGCTAATGAGTCCGGCAAATTCTATTTTGCTGGTCCCATGCAGACCAAAACCGCTTCCGTGACAGACAAATGGGTACCAGTTCCGGCTGAGGGCATGGCTGCCTTCACGCTGGGTATTGCCTATTATGTCTTGCAGTCTGGCAAGACCGCGTCCATGACTGACTTCGGTCAGTTCAAGGCTATGGTCATGAATGATTACAGCCCGGCCAAGGTCGAAGCTGCCACTGGCGTCAAGGCCGATATGATGGCTGCCATTGCAAAGGATTTATTGGCCGCGAGCAATCCGGTTGTTGTCCCTGGTGGCTCTGTTGCCGCACATGGTGCTGCATTTGCCTTGAACCTGTTGCTCGGTGGTGCCATGAAGGCAGTTCCCGAGTTCAATAAGGCTGTCGGAATGGCCATGAGCCGTCACGAAATGTTGAAAGCGGACATTTTGGAAGGTGTTTCCACCGACCTGCTGTTCGTTTATGAAGCCAACCCGGTGTACGCGTTGCCTGAGCAGCTTAAGGTCGGATTTACTGTTGCATTTGATTCGGTGAATACCGAAACGACTGCCGCAGCTGACTTGGTGCTCCCCACGCCGCATTGTTTTGAGCGGTTCGATGATCTGGCTGCTCCGTATGGATTACCGACAGCAACGTATTCCTTGGGTGCTCCGGCGTCCAAGGCAACATTGAATGTCAAAAATGCCGCTGATTTCATCCTCGGTCTGGCTGATCTCGGATTCGAGACCTTTGAAGAGGTTCTTGAAGCCAAAGTCGAAGCCATTGGCGCGGATATGGATGAATTGGCAGAAGGTAGTGCATTTATTTTGGATGGCGAGACTCCAGTTGCGACGAGCATGGCTCCGAGCGAATTGGGGAAAGCCGCTGTTCCTGTCAAAGGAACTGGCGCGGTGGGACTCGCCCCGTATACCTTGCTCAATGTCGGTACCGCCAATCAGGCGACCACCCCGAATGCTCCGTGTACCATCAGCAACAACCAATTGGTTGGCGATCACATGGTCGTGATGATGGCTTCCGCCACTGCAAAGCAGCTTGGCGTGACGGTTGGCTCCAAGGTCAAGCTCTCCGGTGGAAACGGTGAGTGCGAAGCCTTGGTCCAGATCTTCGAAGGCGTTTTGCCCGGCGTTGTGGCCGCTCCTTTGGGAATGGGACACACTGTCGGCGACGAGTTCTCGAAGGGGAAGGGCGATAACGTGTACAAGATTCTTACAGTGAGTTCCGAGGCTGCGGCCGGTGCCTCGACATGGGCCGGTTCCACTGTGAATGTCGCCAAAATCTAGGGAGAACCGACATGCATATGAAAGAATTCAAAATTAGATGGGGCATGGTCATTGATATTGACAAATGCACTGGCTGCGGCGCGTGTATGGTCGGCTGCCAGGTGGAGAACAATATCGCTCCCATGACGAAAAAGGACCCATATAACTATGTTCAGGCTTTGACCAAGGACCGTGATGACGCGTCCGATAAACTCAAGACCTTGACGTGGATGAACGTGTATGAGTTGTCCAATGGCAAGGCTTTCCCGGAACACGAGACAGCCTATCTTCCTCGGCCCTGTATGCAGTGCGGCAACCCCGCCTGTGTGCCTGTGTGCCCGGTTGTCGCCACGGACAAGAATGAAGAGGGTGGCATTGTCTCGCAGATTTACCCCCGTTGTATCGGTTGTCGGTATTGCATGGCTGCGTGCCCGTACCACGCTCGGTATTTTAACTGGTGGGATCCGCTCTGGCCGGAAGGCATGGACAAGGGCTTGAGCCCGGCAGTGTCTCCGCGTCCTCGTGGTGTGGTTGAGAAATGCAACTTCTGTCATACTCGGTACATGAACGCAAAGGACGAGGCCCGACAGAATGGTGAGGACCCGATGAATCTGCCTGAAGGGGCATACATCACCGCGTGTGCGGAAATTTGTCCGACCAAGGCAATCACCTTTGGCGATTTGAACAATCCCGAACACAAGGTACATCAGCTTGCCAAGAGTCCGAATGCATTCCGTCTGCTTGAAAAGCTCGGCCTGGCACCCCAGGTCTACTACATGAGTGAACGTGAATGGGTCCGCAATCAGGGTGATAACTATAACGCCGATGGCGGCGGTCACTAGGAGGCTGAACAATGGATAGCAAACTCTTCCCGGAAGGGGTGCAGCGGTGCTCGTTTGGCAAGTTCCTGATCTGGACAGCCGTGATATTGGGCTTCTTCACCTGGGGGCTTTATTCCGCAGTACTCGTTTTGTACAATGGAATCGGGACCACCGGCCTGGATAACTACTTCGGGTTCGGTGCATGGATTACTTTTGACCTTGCTGTGATCGCACTTGGCGCCGGTGCTTTTTTTACCGGTCTGCTCAAGTACATTCTCAAGATCAAACAACTTGAAAAAATTATTAATCTGACAGTTGTTGTTGGATTTATCTGTTATTCCGGTGCAATGCTGGTTTTGACGCTCGATATTGGACAGCCTGGCCGTGCGTGGTTTGGCTACTGGCATCCGAACGTTCATTCCATGCTGACGGAAGTTATCTTTTGTATCACCTGTTACTGCACTGTCTTGATCATCGAGTTTATCCCGCTGGTTCTTGAGCAGAAACAGTTGAACAAGATTCCTTTCATCCATGCGCTGGCGCACAATATGCACGTAAACATGGCTTTGTTTGCTGGTCTCGGTGCCTTTTTGTCCACCTTCCACCAGGGGTCCCTTGGTGGTATGTATGGCGTTTTGATTGGTCGTCCTTTCGCTTTCCGCGAAGGCTTCTTTATCTGGCCGTGGACATTCTTCCTGTTTATCCTTTCCGCTGTTGGTTCCGGTCCGGTTTTCACCGTGCTGGTTGCGACGTTCATGGAAAAATTGACAGGCAAGAAATTGGTCGATTTCAAGACCAAGGCTTTGATGGGCAAAATCGCTGGTACCATGCTGTGTGTGTACATGTTCTTCAAGATTCTCGATACGTGGGCATGGGCTTATGGCTACCTGCCTTCTATCGGATTGACCTTTGATGACATGTTCTATGGTGTGGCCTATGGTAAGTGGCTTTTGTTCTCGGAGATCGTGTTGTGTGGTGTTGTCCCGGCAGTCATGTTGATTGTTCCGGCCATTCGCAATACACCATCGCTGTTGTATACTGCTGCTTTACTGGATTGTATCGGCGTTTCCCTAAATCGCTACATCTTCACCGTTCAAACCATCGCCTTCCCGGTTATGCCGTTTGACGAATGGCAGGTGTACTATCCGAACTGGGTTGAATATGCGTCTTCCATCATGATTGTGGCGTATGGATTCCTGGTTTTGACTTTGGTATATCGCTATCTTCCCTTGTTCCCGCAAGAGCGTGAACTGAACTAAGCGTTACCAATACTGAAAAATGAAAAGGTCCGTTCAAATGAGCGGGCCTTTTTTTTGTTTATTTGATTGAGTTGGGAATGCCTTCGGCGACCCTTCGCCGGGGTGGCGTGGAATGTCTCCGACGGCCAGAGGGGAACCTCTTGAAAGAGGTTTCCCTCTGGACTCCCTTCCAGAACTATTTATCGCGCCTTCGGCGAGGCCATTCGTTATCGGTTGAGTGGGATTGAAGAATTAAAAAAGGGGGGGGGCAAAAAGAATATGTGTCAATTTTTTTTCAAAGTTTGTAAAAGATATTCTTTATGACATTTTTTCAAAAATTGTACGAAATTACGCTGTCGACAGCTTCGAGCGAAGCGAGCGATAAGAAGTTTCGGAGAGTCCAGAGGACCCTTTTCAAAGGGTTCTCTGGCAGGTCCAGGACAGCGTCCTGGTCTCGCTGAAGGCGACCCCCGGTAGGGTGGCTGCCGGTAGGCTTCCTTGGAAAGGGAACCTACCGGCAGGGATTAGATGAATGTTTCGAAAGTCCGGCGCAACACTTCGGCGGCCAAAATGGTGCGTTCGGTCAGAGAGCGGGTGAGCATATATTCGTTGTGCGAGTGGTCCTTGCCGCCGGTGGGACCAAGGCCATCGATGACAGGTGTTCCGGCATTGGCGATGAAGTTGGCGTCAGAGACACCACCTCGCGCACTTTCTTGCACTGCGATATTGAGATCGGCACCAGCCTTAGCCACAATGTCAAACAGCTTGGTGATTGCCGGGCTAGTTTCCATGGTGGGCCGCCCGGGAATGCGTTGCAGTGAACACTGTGTCCCGGGAATGGTAGGAGAAGCGGCGGATTGCTCAATGGCTTTTTGCAGAAGCACGCCATCCTCCTCGTGCCAGTAGCGACATTCGATCTTTGCGGAGGCTGATGGAGCAACGGTATTTGGACCAATGCCTCCTTCAACCAACCCGACATTGAGCGAGATACCTTTGGCGGCATCGTTGAGCGCTTCGAGGCGAATTGTCTGATGGGCCATTTCGAGAATGGCACTTGCCTTTGGCCCTGAGAGGTTGCCGGAATGACCGGCTTTTCCCTGGACATTCAAGATAAAGGATATCTTGCCTTTGCGCGCGGTCACGACTTTTCCGCCGGGACCGGAACATTCGAAGACAAAAGCCGCAGCCGCTTTCCGGGCCTCTTCAATAATGAGAGCCTGGGAATTTGGCGAGCCGATTTCCTCATCCGAGTTGAAGACAAAGGTGATGGGCATGTGATCGAGCAGTCCTGCGGTATCAAGTGCCTTGAGGGCATAGATGCCGACGACCAACCCGCCTTTCATGTCAATGACACCGGGACCGATGATGGTGTCCCCTTCCGGGCGAAAACAGTCAAACCCATCATCGGGAGGGAAAACCGTGTCCATGTGGCCGCAGAGCAAAAGCCCCGGGGCGTCGGACGTGCAGTTTTTTCGGGCGATGAGGTTGTCTCCGACGTTGTCCTGTTTTTCGCGTTGAACGGTAAACCCCATGTCAGTCATGACCTGTTCGAAAACCGTGACAACGGCGTCAGTCCCTTGCTTGTTGGGCGTGTAGCTGTTGATGCGAACGGTCTTTTCGAGCAGATCCATCATTTCCTGTTCATGGTCTGCCAGATAGGAACGAATGATGCGCTGCATTATTTCTTGCCGTACTTATTGAAGGCGAAGTCGTCGTCATTGATGTATTTTTCGTGATCCGCGTTGGGGTAATGGACTTCGCCACCCCAGGGCTTTTCGAGAATGGCTGTACCGTCTTCGTCGTAGCCGCGAACATTGTCGCGATGAAGCGGAATTTTTCCACCGGCTGCGGCAATATAGCGTGGGATGGCATCCCCGGAGATGTTGCCGTACATGCCTTCGACGATGTCCCGTCCTTTCTGGATGGGCACGCGCATATGATAATATTGGGGGTTCCGGTAGGAACAGTTGAAGATGTAGTACGGACGCACATAGGCTTCTTGAATGGTTTCACACAGATGCCACATCTTGACTTTGGAGTCATTGATGCCGCGCAGTAAAACAGCCTGGTTGAGAACTGCGAAAACACGTTTTGAGATGTCTTTGAAGGCCTGGCGAGAAACCGGAGTGATTTCCTGTGCCGTATTGATCTGCGTGACCACTCGAACCGGATTCCTGTCGTTGCTTTCTTCCAGAATATCCAACAGTTCCGAATCGATTCGTTGCGGTGTTGTGACCGGAACACGGGTACCGAGACGTTTCATTTTGATATGATCGATGTCGTCAAGTTTGCCGAGCAGCCAACGCAGGGAACTGTTGGAGAGCATGAAGGCGTCACCGCCCGTAATCAAGACGTCGCGGATGGCCGGTTTGGACGCGATGTAATCCAGTGCTTCCTGATACGCCTGTTTGGAGAACGTGCGGTCAGATCCGCCGATATGGGCGATCCGTAGGCAGTGGGTGCAATACATGGCGCAGATGTTGGTGGACTTGAGCGCGACGACCCGAGGGTAAAATTGGTCCACAAGACGGACAGGGGAGTGGTCCGAAGCAACAGGGGGAATTTCTTTGCCGACCGTATCAACCATCTCGGCTGTCGGCACGGCCTGAAGCAGAACCGGGTCGTTCGGAACCGGCTGAATCAGACTGGCATAATAGGGAGTCATGCGCATCCGGTATTTTTGGGTGATACGCGCAACATCTTGAATACAGTCATCTGGCAGATTGAGACATTTTTGGAGTGTCTCTGCGGTGTCGATGCAATTGTTGAGCTGGCCGGGAAAGGAATTCCAATCATCATCGGTCATGCCTAAAACAGATTTGATGCGGGCTTGATTCTCGAGAATAGTGTCCCAGAGTTGAATTCCGCTGGGGGCTTCGACGTCTTTGCGTGCCAAATAGTCCTGTACGCGGAGTCCTGCGTCGGTGATGATTTCAAGGGCGCGTCCGACACGGCCACCAATCGTCACTGAGTGTTCATCAATCTCAACATGTTTAGCGCAGAGTTCGACAAGGCCTTCGCGAGTCAAACCGTATGCTTCGTACCCAGGACCGCCCGCTGTCTTGGCGTCTTTGAGTGCGTGGAAGAGGGCCACGATGGGCGCGGTTCCTTCGCTATTTTGGGCGTCGGCATAAAGCTGTTGCATGTTGGCGGAATCGGCTTCGGTCGCAGTGCCGTTGCCGGAAATCTGTTCAAGCAAGTCCGTCGTAAAATCATCCAGTTGAAAAGCCATATCAGTACCTGTTTGTTTCCCGGTTGACGATGGATTCCGCCAACCGATGTGTTCCTTTTTTCAATTCTTGAAGCATCTCATCATGAGTAGCGGCCACGGCGGCTACGCGTCCCAGGAATGTCCCGGATCTGACCAGCACGTCTTTTCCGGTATGCTCCAGAATGACGTGTCCATGACTGCCTTTTTTTGCTGTTTCTGCAAAAAGTGCGCGTTCTGGTATATTTTGTCTGATGATGTCGGTGGTGACGACATCCTGTTCGACTTTGTGGTTGAATGTGCCCCAGTGGAGATGTCCATTGATGATGGCGTCATGATCCGGCTCGGTTGTTGTTGCCGGTAGCCCGTCGTGCAAGACGGCGTGACATTCCATATCGAACAGGTTGGGGGCTTCTTCGGGCAGGAGCTGTTCGAGCGCACTGCAAAATTCCATGGTTGTTCCCTGTTTCCGGGCATTGACTTCAATGAAGAAGATTTCATCATTTTCCGTCACAATGTAGTCGCACCCGTAGATGCCTCGAAAACCGAGTTTGCCGAGTTCCCGGCCAACGGCTGCGGTGTGATCTCTGAGATCGGCTTGGATTGTGGCGGGCAGGGTCGAAGGGAAGGTGGACCCTCTGAACTTGTTGCCATCCACGATGTTCATATCCGCGACACCGGCTACATAGACTTCGTTTTCATTGCCCACGACAGCCAGAACCGTCGGGTCCGAAGTGTGTGGGGTATATGCACTTATAAGGTATTGGGTCTCATCGTTCGTGAAACGGGACAGGGCTTCTTCTGCGCACTGACAGACCATGCTTTGCGCACCTCCCGCACTGTGGCTGGCCGAGACGAACATGCCATGTTGGCAATGACGCTCCATGTCTTCAAGACAGTGTTTCAAGGCGGTTGTTCCGCAGCATGTCATGAAATTGACCACCGGGACGACTTGGGAAAACGTTTCGTATTGCCATGTTTTGTCATTGAGATGTTCGATGAGATCGGCTTTTGGACCGAGCAACAAGACCTGTCCGTCGTGTCCAAGGTCCAGTTCCGGACGGCTTTCGAACATCCAGACAAAAACGTGATCCTGTCGTTCCAGCAGCGTATCCAATACTGTATTGATAGAGGCTGATTGCGAGACGGTTTTGGAAAAATCGGCCATGGGAGTCCGATAGGCCACTTTTTGTCCGGCGGTTTCCATTTCGGCCCGAGCATCAGGATTGATGAGGATAAGATTGTCAAACGACGAGGTGTCGATAAGATCCGGGGCAATGGAAATGGCCTTGAAGGGGGTGTTGAATTCTCTTTCCAAGGCCTTGGCAACAAAGTCGTTCAGTCCGTATGCCTTCAATTCACCAATAAAGAGAAAATATGAAATCGAAGGATCCAGGTGTGTGCGAGTGAAATGCGGTTCGTCCATATGTGATACATACTTTTTTAAACGTTCAACAAGTGCGGGCTGTTGTTGTGAACAGCAGCAGCTGATATGCAATTAACAGAAATCCATCGGGCTGTCTCTATTTTTGGAATAACTCGTTGCGAAAAAAAACGTTTTTTGGTAAATACCTCTATTAGCTGGTAAGCTTATACGTCGAGTTTGACGGAAGTGTAAACTGGCTCAGGCTTTGTTTTTGTGAATTTCCCTGTGGATTTTCGTTCTAGGTCGGGCTTTGAGAGGGCCGGGCCGATTGGGTTAACTGTTTTTGTTTTGGAGGAACTGAGAATGAAGAAGCTTCTGTACGTCGCTCTGTTGCTGTGCCTGGGGTACATGCTCACTGCTGTTCCCGCTTCGGCTGGAAAAACGAAATTTGTGACGATTGGAACTGGTGGTATCACGGGTGTGTATTATCCCACTGGTGGCGCTATTGCCAAAATCGTGAATAAAAAGAAAGATGTCTACGGCATCCGTGCAACGGTTGAATCGACCGGCGGTTCCGTATTCAACGTGAATGCTGTCATGGCAGGCGACCTCGAATTCGGTGTCGTGCAGTCTGATCGTCAGTTCCAGGCTTTTGAAGGTATTGCCGAATGGGAAGGCAAGCCGCAGAAGAAGCTGCGTGCGGTTTTTTCCATTCATCCCGAATCCGTGACCCTGGTTGCCGGTGCTGATACTGGTATTAAGGGCATCAAGGATCTCAAGGGCAAGAAAGTCAACATTGGAAACCCTGGTTCCGGTCAGTTGCAGAATTCCAAGGACGCGTTGAGCGCCGTTGGTCTGACCATGGATGATATTGACGCTGAAAAGGTCAAGGCCGCTGAGGCTCCTGGCTTGTTGCAGGACGGACGTATCGACGCATTTTTTTACACTGTTGGACATCCTTCCGGTGCCATCAAGGAAGCCTGTGCCGGTGCTCGTAAAGTGAATATCGTGCCCATCGTTGGTGTGGATTCCCTGTACATGGATCATCCGTACTATGCGCCGTCCATTATCCCCATGAAGAATTATCCCAGTGCCGCCAATGCAGGCAAGGATGTCAACAGCTTCGGCGTGAAGGCGACCATTGTGACTTCTGCCGATGTCCCTGATGCAGTGGTGTACGCCATTACCAAGGAAGTTTTCGAAAACTTTGATGAATTCAAGAAATTGCATCCCGCATACGCTGTCCTGACTAAAGAAGGAATGCTCCAGGGGTTATCCGCTCCGATTCATCCTGGCGCAATGAAATATTACAAGGAAGCCGGCCTGAAGTAAGGCGTTTTCTTTTGCAGTATCGTGACCGGGCGGTTCGCCGTCCGGTCGCATCAGGCTGAGGCCGAATTCGGCCAGACCGCCGCCGTTTGCAGGGGAGCTTGCAAACGGTTCTTTGATTTTCGCCACCACAGCGATAGAGGGAGAAATGGAAGATAAGACTTTCGATGACAACAATGTAAAAGGAGTGGAATACGCTCGGGAACTGGCTGAAGCAGAACACGGTATGCAGGGCGACAGTGTCGGTGTCACGCGGACATTGACGATCGCCATCGCCATCATGTGGTCCCTGTTTCAATTGTCTATTGCCAGTTGGTTGATCGTGGACACCTTGTATATCAGGGCGTTTCATTTGGCATTCGCCATTCTGCTTGTTTTCTTGAACGTGCCCATGATGAAGGGGAATCCCAAATGGCGGCCTGACCTCCGCTTCCTCATGATCATGAACCGCGTGACCATTCTGGATTATGTTTTTGGTATACTGGCTGCCTTTGCCGCATTGTATATCTTTATTGATTTTGACGGAATCGCCATGCGCTATGGAGCACCGACGACCAGGGATATCCTGTTCGGGTTGATGCTGGTCGGCCTGTTGCTCGAAGCGACCCGCCGGGTTATCGGCCCGGCTTTACCCGTGATCGCCATCCTGTTTTGCGTGTATGCGTTCCTTGGACCGTACATGCCTGACGTTATTGCGTTCAAAGGGGTTTCCCTGAATCGGTTCATAGGACAGATGGCCATGAGTTCCGAAGGTATCTACGGTATTCCGTTGGATGTGTCGGCAACGATTGTCTTTTTGTTCGTGTTGTTCGGAACCATGCTTGAAAAGGCCGGGGCCGGACATTTCTTCATTCAGTTGGCACTCTGTATTCTCGGTGGGTTCAAAGGCGGCCCGGCCAAGGCCGCAATTCTTGGCTCCGGTCTGACCGGCATGGTTTCGGGATCATCCATCGCCAACATCGTGACCACAGGAACCTTCACGATTCCCCTGATGAAGAAAGTCGGGTATCCGCCGACCAAGGCTGGGGCCATTGAAGTCGCGGCGTCCACGGATGGTCAGCTTGCTCCTCCGATCATGGGGGCTGCGGCCTTCATTATCGCCGAGTATGTGAACGTGCCGTATATCGAAGTCGTCAAAGCGGCTGCGGTTCCGGCGTTTGCCTCGTATGCCGCGTTGATTTACATCTCGCATATTGAGGCTTCCAAGCTCGGATTGTCGGGAATCCCCCGTGCCGAGTTGCCGAAATTCTTCCCGACACTCATGTCCGGATTACATTTTCTGTTGCCGTTAAGTATGCTTTTGTACGAACTGATCGCTTTGCGGCATTCCCCTGAGCTGGCTGCCTTCCGGGCCATTCTCGTTTTGATGGGCATTATGTTGTTGCAGAAACCGATCAGGGCAGTGCTGGATAAGCAGCCGATTGTCCCCGCCATTATTCAGAGCCTGAAGGATATTTTTCTTTCCATGGCAGAAGGGGCGCGGAATATGGCTGGCGTTGCCATGGCAACGGCTGCGGCCGGTATTATTGTCGGTGTTGTGGCCCTTGGACTGGGGGGATTGATCACACAGATCATTGATGTCCTGTCTGGAGGCAACATCTTCTTGATGCTGGTCATTACGGCCATGGCGAGTTTGTTGATCGGGATGGGGCTGCCCACCACGGCAACATATATTGTCATGGCGTCCCTGACCGCTCCGGCCATTGTGAGCATCGGTGGATTGCAGGGCTTCCTGGTTCCGCTTATGGCGGCGCATTTGTTCTGCTTCTACTTCGGTATTCTGGCGGATGACACGCCGCCGGTCGGGCTGGCAGCCTACGCTGCCGCAGCCATTGCCGAGGCGCCCCCCATACCAACGGGATTGCAGGGGTTCATGTATGATATCCGAACGGCCATTTTACCGTTCATGTTCATATTCAACCATGACCTTATTTTGCATAACGTTGACAGTTGGCCGCAGGGAATATTGATCTTCGTGATGGCGTGTATTGGAAACTTTGCATTTGCTTCGGCCACGCAAGGATGGTTCATTGCCAAGAACAAGTTCTATGATATTCCGATTCTGTTGAGCATTACGATTGTCATGTTCAGACCTGACTTCATTTCCAGGCTGATTGGTCTGCCGTATGACATGCGGTATTGGGTCTACCCCATTGGTTTGATTTTGTGGGGTGTCATGTGGATGATTCAGCGTCCGAGACAAAAGAAGGCAAGCGCCCTCACGGCGTAGTGCGAGGAGACTCTTATGCCTGAACTCAGTGATTACAGGAAAATGGTTCAATGCGAACGATGTCTCGAAGTCTTCTCGGCAGATTTGGAGACATGTCCAGTATGCGGCAGTGACGATTTGATTGGGTACAAGATACAGAATCCGTTTTCCAGATTGCCCATGGAGCGGGTTTTGTATGCCACGGGTCATCTCATGTGGATGATTGGCCTGGTTGGGTGTCTTTTCCTCTTATGGAATACCAATTCGGATGATAGCAGCCGAAATTGGATGTTTGCATGTGCGGGATTTGGTGTTCTGCTTTTCAGTATGGTCATGTCTGTCACCCTTTTCGGATTGGGTGAAATGTTGAAAAGAATGATTCGAATTCAACGCCGGGTCCGTGCTTTCATGCAGGATTATGTGAGTAACGAATAATTCAGCTTTCCCGGAAGTCCCTTTGGGACTTCCGGGAAACTGCTTTTGGCAGACTTTTTGCGTGTTTTTACGGGGATAGGTTTTTGAAAAGGCGAAAAATCGTCGGAAAAGTGAATCGTTGGAGCGTTGGTTTGACCACAGGCGTGAAATAGGGCTTTTCAAACAGTAATTTCTGTCAGTCGGAAAGTAACTGTATCTTGACTTTTTACGCGTTGTAGACAATGTTTTTTCCTGTTCAGGAGGCTCGGTCGGCAGTCAGAACAGATGAACTGCTGATGGGCTTCTTTTTTTCTTCCAAAATTTATGCTGAGGAGCAATCTTCAAATGGCAATGATAGAAGTGCAGAAGCTGCACAAATGGTATGGCGATTTTCATGTATTACAGGGGATTACCGAGTCCGTGAATAAAGGGGAAGTGCTCGCGATTTGCGGTCCTTCCGGGTCTGGTAAATCCACGTTTATTCGCTGTATCAATCGGTTGGAGGAGTACCAAAAGGGACAAATCCTGTTTGACGGCAAGGATATTCTGGATAAGGATGTCAACGTCAATGATTTGCGGGCCGAGATCGGTATCGTGTTCCAGCAGTTTAATCTGTACCCCCATCTGACTGTGCTGAAAAATGTCACGTTGGCTCCTATCAAAGTGAAGAATGTTCCCAAGGACGAAGCTGAAACCGTTGCGCTCAGTTTGCTTGAACGGGTGGGAATCCACGATCAGGCACATAAATATCCGTCCGAGTTGTCTGGTGGACAGCAGCAGCGTGTCGCCATTGCCCGGTCTTTGGCCATGAAGCCCAAGGTCATGCTTTTTGATGAGCCGACATCCGCTCTGGATCCAGAGATGATTAATGAAGTCCTGAATGTCATGAAGGATTTGGCCCGCGAGGGGATGACCATGCTTTGTGTCACCCATGAAATGGGTTTTGCCCGCGAAGTGTGCGACCGGGTGTTGTTCATGGATGGCGGTGTCGTGGTCGAACAGGCGGCACCGGAAGAATTTTTCAAGAATCCACAGCATGAGCGGACCAAAAATTTCCTGAAGGAAATTCTGTAAGCCAAAGCGGTTTGTTTTTCAACGAAGACACTGTTGGAGACTCGCAGGGTGCTTCGGCCCTTGGGATTGTCTCGTGGCGGTGTGTGCGGCTCACTGTATAGCCGTGAAAGCTGATTCTTTTTGCGTAAGGAATCGTGATTGAAGCGTGTGCCGGGGACGTTCAGGCGTTTCCGGCTTTTCTCTGATACGAGATGCATGTCTGGATGATTCTCGGTGTCTTTTGGGATGAAAGACTGTCTTCAGACTGATGCGTTGAGCGAAAAGGATTGTTTTTTTTATCTGATGTTTTTTGATTGTGAGAATTTACGTGTCCACATGGGCGCTAAAGTGTTTTTTTACGAGTAGGAAAAAGAGAAAAAAGTGTTCTTCTCCTACCAATAATTTTTGATTTAATCTTTTAAGAATATCAAAAAAATGTACCTCGAAGGAGGTTTGTTTTGTCAGAAATAACGATTCAGAATTTTCAAAAACCAAATGATATTGAAGCAGAGTCCTTCCGAATCATTGATTCTGAAGTTCCTGAACCGCGTCCTTACTCTGGTCATAAATGGGAAATTGTTCGGAGAATGATTCATACCACAGCCGATTTTGAGATGCTTGATTTGGTTCGATTTCACGATGGTGCCATTGAGTCAGGGACAGCTGCGTTGAAACGTGGTGCCATAATCGTGACGGATACAGAGATGGCCAAGCGTGGGATGCCTGTGCGTCGTTTAGACCCGTTGGGGTGTACTGCCCGTTGTCTTATTAATGATCCACGTGTTGTCGAGCGTGCTCAACGTGAAGGAATGACCCGGGCAAAGGCCGCTGTTGACATCGCGGTCAACGAGGTCAAACCGGAAATATTCGTTGTAGGAAATGCGCCAACCGCGTTGATTCGGCTTGTCGAGCATGTGGATAACGGTGATATTTCTCCAGCGTTGGTCGTCGGAATGCCGGTTGGATTTGTGAATGCCGCCGAGTCCAAGGCTCTGCTCATGAGCCGCGATATCCCATACATTTCCATTGAAGGTCGGAAGGGCGGAAGCGCCTTGGCCGCGTGTGTTATCAATGCAATGGCGGTTATGGTGTTGTGATTTTTTCCATTTTTTCAGTTTCCAAAAAGCGTTTTGAGTGAAATCTCGGAACGCTTTTTTTGTGTTTTTTCAAAATGGTCCTGTGTGATGGTTCAAGAAAATTTGAAAAACGCTGGACACTTGAAAGAATCCTGTTAGGAATTCAGGTGAGTATCTTGAATGTTTGATACTTGCGAAGATGACTTTTTTGTAAATTCAGGTAAAACCTGAAGGAATCTTTCACGAGTTGGAAGGAGCTATGGCCAGAAAAGACAAGGGAAAGAACAAAGTCACCGTTTACCCGGATTGGTGCAAGGGGTGCGGCATTTGTGTCGAATTTTGTCCGGGCAACGTGCTTGAGTTGAATGACCAAGGCAAGTCCTCGGTGGTTCGGGAAGAAAACTGTATCCGTTGTGGTTTTTGTGAGTTGCATTGTCCCGATTTTGCGATTGTGGTCAAGGACAAGGACCCTGAAAGCGATCAGAAGGTTGACCGGACAGTGATGTCCAAGGACGTCACACAGAACGAGAGTGAGGGAAAGTAGCCAATGCCCAGACGCAAGAAACGCAAAGAAATTTTCGCTCTTGGCAACGAAGCGGTTGTTGAAGGAGCGTTGTTGGCAGGGTGTTCATTTTTCGGCGGGTATCCCATTACACCATCGTCCGAAATCATGGAAATTATGGCTTCTCGTCTGCCCGCTCTTGAAGACGGTGTGTTTATCCAACTTGAAGATGAAATCGCCAGTATGGGGGCCGTCGTCGGCGCATCCCTGGCAGGACGAAAGGCGATGACAGCCACCAGTGGGCCGGGATTTTCCTTGATGCAGGAGAATCTCGGGTATGCGATCATGGCGGAAGCACCGTTGGTTTTGGTCAATGTCATGCGGGGAGGCCCGTCAACGGGGCTGCCGACCTGTCCCGCACAGGGCGATGTGCAGCAAGCTCGTTGGGGAACCCATGGTGACCATCCGATTATCGTGTTGTCCGCGTCCAATGTTCAGGAATGTCTGGATATGACGATTACCGCTTTCAACATGGCCGAAAAGTATCGGACGCCAGTCATACTGTTGCTTGACGAGGTTACTTCTCACACTCGAGAAAAGATCGAATTGCCCAATGACGGGGAGTACGAAGTGTTTTCCCGGACTGTCCCGTCCATGCCGCCGGAATGGTATAAACCGTATGAGGAAACCGTGCGCGGTGTGCCGCCCATGCCTGCCATTGGATCAGGGTATCGGTTTCATGTGACGGGGTTGACCCATGATCGCAATGGATTTCCGACCCAACGCCCTGAAGAGGTCGTTGAGTTGATGGATCGAATTCATCGCAAGATCGATCAATTCTTTTATGATATCCAGTTGGTCGATGAAGTACAGACCGACGATGCCGAAGTGGTTGTCATCGCGTATGGCAGCGTGGCTCGATCCGCTGAATTGGCTGTTCATCAGGCTCGGGAAAACGGCGTCAAAGCTGGGTTACTCAAGTTGAAAACACTGTTCCCGTATCCGAGAAGACACACGGAAAAATTGTTGGCACACGCAAAGACGTTGGTGGTCCCCGAAATGAATATGGGGCAGATGTCTCGCGAGGTGAAACGTGTGAATATGGGCCAGGCCGCGGTCAGGACCATCAATCGCGTGGACGGACAGATCGTCACTCCCGCGGAAATTCTCAAGGTTATCATGCAGGGGTAGTGACATGAGTACATTTACCGGAAATGAAATAATTCATCAGTATTTGAGGCACAACAAGAAGTTCCCGCATGTTTTGTGCGCCGGATGCGGACATGGTATTGTTTTGGGCACCCTGATCCGTTCCATTCACGCATTAGAAATTCCCAAGGACGACGTTGTGGTCGTGGCAGGTATCGGGTGTTCCGGGCGATTGGCCGTGTACGTTGATTTCAACACCATTCACACCACCCATGGCCGTGCTTTGAGTTTTGCCACTGGCATCAAGATGGCCAATCCGAAGCTCAATGTCATCACCATCATGGGTGACGGCGATGCGTTGTCCATTGGTGGAAACCATCTCATTCACGCGGCGCGACGAAATATAGGGGTGACCGCTTTGGTGTTGAACAATAGCATTTATGGCATGACAGGCGGCCAGAGTTCTCCGGCAACGCCTTTGGGATCAACCACCATGACGAATCCTTACGGACAGCTCGACAGCAATTTCGACACGGTTGAGCTGGCTCGGGGGGCAGGGGCAAATTACGTGGCTCGTGGAACTGTTTTCCATGTCAATAAATTGGAAAAGATCATGACCGAAGCCATTCAGCGTCCCGGATTCAGTGTGGTTGAAGCCATAACCCCGTGTCATACTCAGTATGGCCGCAAGAACAAGTTCAAAAATCCTGTTGAAATGTATAAATGGATGAAGAAGACCGCGATTTCCGTTGAACGGTATGCTGAATTGCCTGAAGACAAACGGGCCGGACGGTTGCCGATCGGTGTTTTTGTCGAGCGGAATCGACCCGGCTTCGAGGAAAGCTATGCGCAACTCCGGTCGAAATTGCAGGCAAAGGGGGGCAAGTAATGAAACCGCAACAAGAGCTTGAACGGTTTGAGATTCGGTTCTCAGGTCTTGGGGGGCAGGGAATCATTACCTTGGGCAAAATTATGGGCCAGGGTCTGGCCCTTGGGCATGGATACAATGTGACCCAGACCCAAAGCTATGGTCCCGAAGCCCGTGGCGGGTCCAGCAAGTGTGACCTGGTCATCAGTTCCGGTCCCATCAGTTATCCGAAAGCGGAAAATCTGGACCTGTTGGTTGCGTTATCTCAAGAGGCCTGCAACAGCTATTATCCCTATTTGAAGCCCGGGGGTGTGCTGGTGCTGGAGTCCGATTTGGTCAAACAGCCGCCGACCAATCAATTTCTCGGCCTGCCATATACTGCACTCGCCAAGGAAAAGGTCGGCATCCTTCAGGCCATGAATACGGTGGTTCTCGGCTCCCTGTCCTTTTTGCTTCCCTTTGTCATTCAGGGAACCATGCGGAAAAGTCTGGAGTCCATTTTGCCACCCAAGATCAAGGCGATCAATACCAAGGCTTTCAATTTGGGCCATCGGCTCGCCAAAAAGGAATGGGGAGAAGAGGCCGGGGACTCCTGGCGCACGGAATAATTCGACAGAACTTTATTGGAAAAAAAGTTCCGGGATATCGTGAGTCGAGATATTCCTGAAGCGCAGACAAAGAGAAGGCCACGGTTGCAGATGCAGCTGTGGCCTTGTTTGTTGGATCGGTCGGATAATTATTCAAAGGTGTTTTTGACGGTGGGCATCATGCCTTCATTTTGAGGCAGTTGCGGGAGCATCTCCCGGACATTATCCGTGATCGGGATGGTCCAGTTGTGGGCGGATACCACTGCGGAATCAACCAATCGTATGACTTTGGAAGAAAGGTAGATCGTGTTGTCTCCGAGAACATACGTGCCGGAAAGCATGGCTGATCGCGGAGGCAATCGACCTGACATGGTTGCGGTCAGGCTTTTGTAGTCTTCGGCAGTGGTCCCCGGAGCGTAAAGGTAGTCCGTGACATCGGGGGTGCCATCCGTGACCAGCACTCCTCGTTGAACCAGCCGGTCCGCGATTTGTTGTGTCATGACCGAACCGAAAATGGCCGCATCGCCGGGATCCTGAGGGTTGGTGAACCGAGAAACAAAGATTGCCGATTTGGGGGTGAGTTCACTTTTGCCGACATTGGCATATATTTCGTCAGCCGCTCTGTAGTTCAGTTCAATGAGAGGGATGGCTGCGGTCTCATGATAGGGCCGTGCCGTCGGGGTGGTGTCAAAAACATAGTTGAATCCGTCCGATGTGGTTTGTTTGCCGTCTTCCCACATGCGATTACCACATCCCGCAGTGAGGAGTGTGGTAGAGAGTATCAAAAAAACCAGTATGTCCTTGTTCATCTATGCCATCCTGAAGTCGTTGTCCCTTTGAGTGCCAAATCGTTTCAACGATCTGTCACCTATCTATTCGGCTGTCCCGACCATTTTCTTTAGGAGCGCACGAATAAGTTGTATCATGGCTGCCGAGGATTTTTCAGCCTGGGCAATCACGGCATCCAGAGGGACCTTCTTCATGCAGTCCGGCAGGTTTTTGTTGGTCAGGCAGGACAGGCCGAGCAGGCGGATACCCATATGGTGCGCAGCGATCGCTTCCAGACAGGTGGACATGCCGATGGCGTCGGCTCCCAGGTTTCGATACATGCGGGTTTCGGCCGGAGTTTCCATGTTTGGTCCCATGATTTGCATATACACACCCCGTTCCAGTCGGATGCCCAACTCCAGAGCCGTGGATATCGCCAGTTGTCGCAATGCCGGGTCATAGGCGGAGCACATGTCCGGGAATCGTTCACCCCAGGTGTCCACATTTTCTCCTCGAAGCGGAGTGTGTCCTGTCAGGTTAATCTGATCCTCGATGACCATGGGAGATCCGGTTGCAAATGAGGGGTTGAGCGCACCCGCTGCGTTGGTGAGGATCAATGTCTTGATTCCGAGTTCTCCGAGAACGCGGATGTTGTGTGTGGCTTCCTGCGCGGAAAATCCTTCATACAGATGGAATCGTCCCTGAAGGGCAAGCACGGGGAGACCTTCAAGCGTGCCTGAAATTAGTTGCCCGGTGTGACTCTTGACCGTGGAAACCGGGAATTCATCGATGGCTTCATAGGGAATGGAAATCGGGTTTTCAATGGCATCAGCCAGTGCCCCAAGACCGGTTCCGGTCACCAGAGCGACAGTCTGTCCTTGAACTTTGCCTAACTTTTCCTGTATGTATGCGGCAGAATGTTGTATCTTTTTATGGTATTCCATGCTGGCCCCTCTATTTTTTGATTGTTTTTTTGTTTGGGAAAACAGTGTGTGAATGGATTGAATTGAACCCATGAAGGACAGGCTTTTCGTATGGATATTGTGACACTCCTTGGCCTTACCGTTGGTCTCGCGCTTATCATCGGTGCCATTGTCATCGGTGGAGCTGTTGATGTTTTTATCAATGTTCCCGGCATGATGATTGTTGTTGGCGGCACGTTGGCGTCCATTATGGTCGCGTTTCCCTTTGAAGAAGTCATACAGGCCTTCAAGGCGGCCTTCAAGATTTTTGCTTCTCGAAAGACCCGGGTTCGCGATGTCGTGAACATCATGGTCAAGGTGGCTGAAATCAGCCGACGGGAAGGGCTGCTTGCCTTGGAAAATGTGCAGACGGAAAATATGGTTCTCAAGAAATCCTGTCAACTGATTGCGGATAACGCTGATCCGGATCTCATCCGCTCAACGCTCGCTATCGAGATCAGCTCCATGCGACGACGGCATCAGGTCGGGCAGGATGTCTTCAAACGGCTGGCAGCCTTGGCTCCGTCTTTCGGGATGATGGGAACCCTGATTGGTCTTGTGCAAATGCTGTCGCAGTTGGAAGATCCCGAATCCATTGGTCCGGCAATGGCCGTCGCTCTTTTGACGACATTTTATGGTTCGGCCATGTCCACGTTGTTTTTTATTCCCATGGCCGCCAAGTTGAAAGCACGGACTTTGCAGGAGCAATTACATTTGGAAGTCATTTTCGAAGGGGCGAAGTCCATTCTTGAAAACAACAATCCGAGGCTTGTCTATGAGAAGCTGTCATCCTTCCTGGCCCCGGCAGAACGTGAGACGCAACGATGAAAGATGATGATCGGTCGATTTTTTTGCAGGAAGAGGAAGAAGACGGCGGCAATGAATGGTTGACGACTTTTGCCGATCTTTCCATGCTGTTGCTCGTCTTTTTTGTCTTGCTCTATTCGATGTCCACCATTGATACCCATAAGTTTTCCGAGACGTTTTCGTCGGTCACACAGGCTTTGCAGGGCAAGATGCGGCAGATTTCTACCAGTCGGATTACCCGGGAAGAAGCCGGGGTGCTCATCGATCAGGCTTTGATGCGTCGTCAGATCATTGAATCTCAACGCAAGGTTTTTGCCGAGGTCAAGACGTTGCAGACCAAGAAAGGCATCGAGGGACTGGTCAGTGCGAATTTCGAGGATGGCCGAATTGTCATTCGGGTACCGGGTGACGTCATGTTTCCTTCTGGTCGAGTGACGCTTACGCCCGAAGGCGCACGGCTGGTCGCAACGCTCAAGGATTTTTTCATTCAGCACAAGGATCAGACGATCAAGATTGTCGGATATACGGATAATGTCCGTCCGAGTCGGCGATCGCGTTTCAAGGATAATTGGGAGTTCTCCGCATTGCGTGCAGTGAATGTCCTGCGGGAATTACTGAAGATGGGAATAGAGTCCACCAGATTGACCGCCACGGGTCTTGCCTATCTGAATCCACTGGTTCCGAACTCATCCGCTGAATATCGAGCCAAAAATCGGCGTGTTGAATTCGTGCTTGAAAAACGGGTATCGGGTCAGTAGTGTCGCTCGGCGATTTTATTGAATTGTATTTGGGGGAATCATGGATTTTGAAATAAGCATACCTGAAGATCAGGATCGGTTGCGAAAGGCTTTTCGTACAAAGGTTCCCGGCCTGACGGCCCGGTTTCCGGAACAGAATTATGTTTTGGATGTCATGGATTTGAGTGCCACTGGGTGTGCCGTGCTTGACCCCGAAAAGCGGTTTTCGGAAAAGCAGGTGCTTGAAGTGGAGTTACTCATCAACAAGAAATTCTTTTTGCGTGGTGTATCCTCATCGGTTATGCGAGTCTTGGATAATGGTATTGTCGGGCTGAATTTTGTCGATCTTGAACGACAGAAACAGATCAAGTTGGACAAGCTTGTTCTTGAAGTCCAGAAACGACTGATTGCCTTACGCAAGAAAAAAAGGGAGCAGGGCTGATCGTGGCACGCATGAATCAGGAGCAGCATAAGGTCCTCATAGCCAATCGTGGTGAAATAGCCATGCGGGTGATGAGGGCCTGCCAGCGTCTGGGGTTGGATTTCGTGTGTGTCTGCACACCGGAAGACACGGCGTCGGGGCATGTTGCGCTTGCCCGGGAACTTGCTGGAGATAGTGCTGTTTATACGATTACTTCGTATCTGGATGCCAATGAACTTTTTTCTGTGGCCGATGCCAGTGGTGCCACGGCCGTTCATCCCGGGTACGGTTTTTTTGCTGAAGATTTTCGGTTCGCACGACGTGTGGTCCGTCGTGATCGGCCTATGGCTTTCATTGGCCCATCGTGGTGGGTGATTCGGGATTTGGGAGATAAAATTAATACCAAACGCATTGCTCGAAGTCTGAATGTCCCGACTGTTCCCGGCTCTGACCGGCCGGTGTACAGTGAGCTTGAAGCGGATGAAATAGCGTCCAGTCTGTTTGATTTTCAAGCGAGCCAGGGCATTCTCAATGGCGTGATCATGGTCAAGGCCTCGGCAGGTGGTGGCGGGATGGGCATTGAAGAGGTCGGAGATCTGGACGAATTTCGGTCTGTTTTTCGGCGTATTCGAAATTATGCCAAGCGAAATTTCGGTGATGAAGGGGTGCTCATCGAGCAGCGCATTTTTGATTTCAATCATCTGGAAGTCCAGGTGGTGAGTGAGCGCAGTGGGAAACAGCATGTTCATTTCGGGACGAGAAATTGTTCCGTGCAGTCAACGGGCAAGCAGAAACGCATCGAAGTCGCGCCCGGGTTTGCTCCTGGCGTGGTGCCCTATACTTTTGACGCAGGCAAAGTCCTTGAAGAGATCACACAGCATTCCTTGGCTATGGCGCGGGAATCAGGGTATGATAACGTGGGAACCTGGGAATGGATCATCACCCCGAGAGGGGAGCCGTTTCTCATGGAAGTCAATACTCGTATCCAAGTTGAAAACGGGGTGTCCGCGATTATTTCCAAGGTGGACGGACAACCGATCGATATCATTACCGAGCAAATTCGTTTGGCGCTGGGCGAACCCATGGGGTACAGTCAGGAAGACATCGAGCTTGACGGTGTTGGCATTGAATACCGGATCGTTGCCGAGAATACGGGCAACTGGTTTACACCGTGTGCCGGTCGCATTACCCGTTTTGAGTGGGAAGTACAGGACTGGTTGGATGTGTATACACAGGTTCCTGTCGGTGTGCCCTACGAAATTCCCATGGAATTTGATCCCAATTTGGCATTGGCGATTATTTGGGGCAAAAATCTGGATGAGGCCAAGAATCGGGGACGACAGTTTCTAGATTCCCTGATGTTGGATGGTGATGTTGGTGGTTCTGCTGACGATTTTTATACCAATATTGAGTATTTGAAAGGCAAGACCGAAAGACTTCTGGAGTTTTAGATGGATAGAGCAAAAAAAGTCCAGAATCTGAAAGACCGTTTGCGGTATATCCGTGAAATTTTTGCGGGGAAGGAAGACGATTCCATTCGTCTGCTCTCTGCTCGTTTGAACGAGTTGTTGGAATTGAATCAATCGCAGTCGGGCGGAGTCTCAGCCAATGCATTGGCACGCCTTGAGGATTTGTTCGATTTTTCCGAACGGAAGCTCGATACCACGCTGACCCCGATGGACAAAGTGCGTATTGTTCGGCATCCACAGCGGATGTGCCTCAAGGACATTCTTGAAAATGTGTACGATAACTACACGGAAATCGGTGGGCGTGGCGAGTTTAACATCGATCCGTCCATGCTGATTGCCCGGGCTGTCTTTTCTCGGCGGGTCAATGGCAAGGTCATCAACCAGATGGTCATGGTTATTGGACAGGAAAAAGGGCATGGCGAAGCCTTCCGCAATGGCGGATCTGTCAAGCCGTCCGGCAATGCCAAGGCTTTGCAGTACATGAAAGTCGCTGAAACCGAAAATATTCCGATCCATACCTTTGTTTTTACGCCTGGGGCATATCCGGTGGAAGATTGGCCCGGTGCAGCGCAGCAGATAGCGAAAAATTTGTATGAGTTGGCCGCGTTGAAAGTCCCGGTGATTTCGGTTTTTTCCGAAGGAGGGTCAGGTGGTGCTGAAGCCATTGGGTTGGCTGATCGTCGCATCATGCTTTCTCACGGGTATTATTCGGTTATTTCACCCGAAGGCGCGGCTGCCATCGAGGCCGGTTTGCGTGGCGGGACCCGGGCAACCCCGGAGCTGATTGAAAAATGTGCGAGCCAGTTGTGCATTACCGCTGAGGATAATCTTCGAAATGGGTACATTGATCGCATTTTGCAAGAGCCTCCATTGGGTGCGAGGCCGAATCATTATGAATTTTTTCGGGAACTACGGCGGGAGTTGATTCAGGCGACCAATGAAGTGGTCAGCGGTGTCAAACCCATGAAATTGTACAGGGCTATGGCGGTTCGTGCGAGTAAAACCGATGATGCCGAATCCATCTACATGCGCTGGACGCTTTCAAAATCCGCGTTGCATCGTTTGGTGGATCAGCGACAGCGGAAATACCGTAGTTTGAGCCGACATGCCCGTCTGGATGGGACCGGGATCGTCAACCGGGCCGTCACCGCAACCAAGGGCGCGGTGTGGGCCACCCATTCTTTTTTCCGATATGATCTTTTGGGACGGCAGAAAAAACGTCTGGACGCCATGTTCGAGGATATTGGTGCCGAGGCGCATCTGGTTCGACACAAGTTGCTTATGCCGTTGAAGAAAACGGTTGATAAGGTCTTGCCGGGCAATGGGGTGGATACCCCGGTGGTGGGCGAAGACGTCATGAATCGGTTGACCCGATTGTCCTGCCCCGAGGATGGAGCGTGCCTTGTGGGGAGCGAGTGGGCATGGACCAGTCCCCGTAGTCAGGAAGATCGGACCATCACCTGTCCCAATGTCCGTACACAACATTGTCCTGATTTATGGGTGCCTGACTTGTTTGGTGATTTTGCTGGAGTCTGTCCGTCCTGCGGTCATCATTTCCCCATGGAATATCGGTGGTATCTGGAAAATGTTTTCGAATACAACGAGTCCAAGGAATTCAACCAGCAGTTGGAAGCCGTCAACCCGTTGGGGTATGAAAAATTTGATCTCAAATTGGACAAGGCCAAGGAAAAGACCGGCTTGAAATCCGCGTGTATGACCTTTGAAACATCCATTGAGGATGTGGACGCTGTTGTTGCCGTCTTGTGTGCACCATTCCGGGGTGGAAGTGTGGGCGCGGCTGAAGGTGAAAAATTTATTCGGGCTGCGGAACGGGCCGGACGCAAACGTCAGCCGTTTATAGCCTATGTTCACGGCACGGCCGGTATCCGTATTCAGGAAGGGGTGAACGGCGTCATTCAGATGCCTCGGTGCACCATTGCGGTCCGGCGGTATATCGATGCTGGCGGATTGTATCTCGTGCTGTACGACACGAACTCCTATGCTGGCCCGGTTGCCAGCTTTCTGGGGTGTTCGCCCTATCAATTTGCCGTACAGTCGTCGAATATCGGGTTCGCTGGGCCTGGGGTGATTACCGAGACCACAGGCATCACCACGCCACCCAATTATCACCGTGCGTATCATGCCCTCTCCCGAGGGCACATCCATGGTATTTGGGATAGACGAGAGGTCAAAAAAAACCTCCATCAGTCGCTCTTGACCATGGGTGGTCGCAACCTATACTATCGGTAGTCCACAGTCCGCTCTTGGCGGGCCGTTCCTTTTGTCCCTTCAGTATGAAGGCAAAAAGTAAAAAAGAGAATACAAGGAAAGATAGTGCTGAATATCAAAGAGTTACTTGATAAGGTTAAAGCGTCTCCCTATCGTGAAATCGTGATCCGTGCTCCGCATACCGGCGTTGTTGAATTCGCTGGACTGAAACAGGGCGACATGGTTCGCGGACCTCGGGGTGACTACATGGAAAAACCCGGCACTTTGCTGGCCCATTTGACCAGAGAAAAGAACAAAAAATCGATTTTGGCACCAGAAAAAGGTGAAATCGAGTCCGTGCATCTGCGTCATGAAGGGCAGTTTGTCGAGGCTGGCGAGCCACTTGTGGTTATCAAGCATTATCTGACCCGCAAGGAAGTCATCGAGTTGATTTTGCAGGAGGCACTGTATTTGTTTCGTGCTCCTGAACGGGCAAAATATTATTTTGTTCCCGAAGTCGATCAGAAACTCAAGGTCTCTGGAAAGCGGTCCGTCAAGGTCCACGATGGTATGGAGATTCTTATTGTTTCCCGTATGAAACGGGAAACACCCCTGGCCTATACCGGGCCTGAGGGGATTATTTATTCTGTGTATTTTGGTCGTGGTGACAATGTGGATGAGGGCGGTCCCCTGATTGGTGTCTGCCCTGAAGATCAATTGACCCTCATTCAGGATGTGGTCGCACGCATCCAAAGTGAATGGGAAGAAGAGTAGGACTCCATGGGCAAACTCCTTCAAGTTCGGGTGATAGCGTGGACCGTCAGTGAATCTGACGTTGAAAAAGCATTTCCTTCGCTTTGGAAGCTTGTGTGGCAGGACCCACAAGTTATTCAGAAAAAAGGTGTTCTTGAACTGACAGGAGCTGTATTTGACGCCGTCCGAGTCGGATTGATCGACGCGGATAAGGCGGCCGCTTTGAAAGATGGTGCTGAAAAAGCCGAAGGAATACGGCTGGACATTGAAAAGCGTCTCGGTGAATGGAAGCCCGGAGAAGCGGATAAGCTCATCTATCAATTGGAAGATTTATTAGAGAGTCTTGAAGAAATTGCCTCTCAATTTTAAAGACTGAAGTAGACAAGTATTGTAAGGAGTTAATATGGCTGGCAGCATGAACAAAGTGATTCTTATCGGCAGATTGGGACGTGATCCCGAGTTGTCTTATACGCCCGCCGGACAGGCTCGGGCAAAGTTTTCTATTGCCACGGACGAAGGCTACCGTGACAGGCAAACTGGTCAGAAGGTCGAAAAGACTGAGTGGCACAACATTGTTGCTTGGCGGCAGACCGCTGAATTTTGCGGCAACTACCTTGGTAAAGGCCGTTTGGTGATGGTCGAAGGCAAGTTGCAGACGCGTAAATGGCAGGATCAGAACACTGGTCAGGATCGCTATATGACCGAGATTGTCGCAGACAGAGTTCAAGGTCTTGATCGGGCGACCGATGGTGCCGGTTCTCAGACAGGTGGCGGATATCAGAAGTCTCAGGGTGGATATCAGCAACAACAGCAGGGTGGACAGCAGCAGAATCAGGGTGGGTATGCGCAGCAGAATCAGGCGCAGGCTCCTCGTCAACAGCCTCAACAGCAAGAAGAGGACCTTGGTCCCGCATTCCCTTCGGAGGCCAGTGGGATGGACGATGTGCCGTTCTAATCGGGCATGTTAAGAGAGTGGCTCGTTGGGGGAAGTGTAAAAAGCTATTAACCTAATACTCGTCAGAGTTAAGAGTAGTTCTGAGGGCGGTATATCCGCCCTCTTTTTTTGGAGTCTGGTCCCAATGAGAGCCCCCCAGCTCTGCTGGGGCGGCCATAGAAGTTTGACTTATGCGAGAGTAGCATGACGCCTTCCCCCTTGTGAGTTGCTCAAAGTGAGCAAGGGAGAGGCTTCAATGAAGTACAATTCGAGCCCATGTCATACAAAATAGGACTGCAAGTACCATATCGTTTGAATACCTCAGTCTCGCCGTAAGGTGCTGTTTGGAAAACTGAGAAACTACTTGGGCGATGTGTTCCATACATTGGCAGTACATCGAGAAAGCAAAATATTGGAAGGGCACCTGTGTGCTGAGCCTGTGCATATGTATACTGCAATTCTGCCCAAATATGCTGTGTCTCAAGTGGATTGTTACATAAAGGGGAAGAGCGGCGAGGAGTCCAAGGTCGGGCAAAAGGGTTTGCTGGGCAGAGCCTTTGGGCGCGTGGATATTACGCCACCACAGTGGGGCGAGACGAAAAGGTGATAAGGGAATACATCCGTAAGCAAGAGCATGAGGACAAGCGGATAGAGCAATTGAAATTCCGCCTTTAGGCGGTTCTCAAAGCCTCTTTGAGTGGTCCACAAATGGTGGATTCAATCGTTTGAACCGCGTTTTTGGCGGTAAGTTGGAAGAGGTCTTGAGGGAGATTAACGAGAGCCTTTGGGATGAGGTTGGGTAATTATGAGTATGTTGGAAAAATATGTTGATGCGTTGAACGCTGAATTTGAGAATTTCACTGATCTGCAAAAACAAATTTTGAAAACCCATTATGAGGTGTTTGCCCAGAAAGCAACGGCACCGCAATTGGCGGCACATCTTGGGATAGATTATCGCACAATCAACAGATCGTACGGTACCTTTGCAAAACGGATTAATTCGAGAGTCAAGCCTGACTCTGATAAATGTGAATGGCATTTGGATGGAATTGTAACCGCCAAAAAGAATGAGGACAAGCATTGGGTTCTCAGTCTTCGGCCTCTCTTTGCGGAAGCTCTTGAGTTGGTAGGACTTGTTGAGGTTGATAAAACTGTTGAGATTGTCGCTGAAATCAAGTCTGATTTAGTTAATAAAACAACAGTGGAAGCCATTGTAAACGCACGAATCGGACAAGGTCGTTTTCGACATGCCCTCATTGAGTTTTGGAGAGGATGTTGCGCTGTTACTGGCGTGGAAGATGCAAGACTGTTGAGAGCTTCCCACATCAAGCCGTGGGCTGTAAGCAGCAATACAGAGCGGCTTGATCCTGCGAATGGTTTGCTCTTGAGTCCATCACTGGATGCAGCTTTTGATGCAGGGCTGATCTCTTTCTCTGACAGCGGGAAAATTCTTATAAGCGATGCTGCTGAAGATTTGCACAAACTTGGAATCAGCAGTCAGATGAAGATCAACGGCCTGACAAAGGCTCACAAAAACTACCTTCAATATCACCAAAAAAAAGTATTCAAAGGATAAAAGTTTTTAATGACCACCACGCACGATATCGTTTAAAAACTCTGGAAACTTTGCAAAATCCTTTGAGGTGACGGCGTTTCCTATCACTTGTACGTCAATGAACGTACCTACCTCTTCTTTTTCAAGATGGCGGAAGAGACCGGCAAAGAGTCTCAGCTCCCGGAAGAGTATTGGTGGAACAAGCTGGTTAGCGACATTGATGACCTGGACTGGTACAGCGCACGGGAAGAAGGGCTTGGCGACCTCTATGAAGGGTTGCTTGAGAAGCACGCCACCGAGTTGAAGAAAGGGGCGGAACAGTACTTTACATCTCGTCGGCTGAGTGAGTGTATGGTGGACTTGATTCAGCCCTCTGCCACTGGAACAGGCGGTTTGAGGAAGCAGACGAACAAAGGCCCCCAGCGGTATGCCGGAGGCCTTGCATTGTAATCAGTGTTGTAGAATTTGGCTCAGGAAGAGCTTTGTTCGGTCGTATTGGGGGTTGGTGAAGAATTCTTCAGGGGAGTTCTCTTCGACTATTTCGCCGGAGTCCATGAAGATGACGCGATCGGCCACGGTGCGGGCAAAGCCCATTTCGTGGGTGACGCAGACCATGGTCATTTTTTCTTCCGCAAGTTCGATCATGACATCCAACACCTCTTTGATCATTTCTGGATCAAGGGCGGATGTCGGTTCATCAAAGAGCAGGCTTTTGGGATTCATGCACAGTGCGCGGGCAATGGCGACACGTTGTTGCTGGCCGCCGGACAATTGGCCCGGGTATTTCTGAGCCTGTTCGGCGATGCGGACACGACCGAGATAGTGCATGGCGATTTCTTCCGCTTCCTTTTTGGGCATTTTACGGACCCAGACCGGGGCGAGAATCAGGTTTTCCAGCACGGTCATGTGTGGGAACAGGTTGAAATTCTGGAAGACCATACCGACTTCCGTGCGAATCTTTTCGATTCCTTTGAGGTTGCCGGTCAGTTCCGTGCCTTCGACAGTGATTGAGCCTTCCTGATGGTGTTCAAGCTGGTTCATGCATCGAATGAGTGTCGATTTGCCGGAGCCGGACGGTCCACAGATGACAATTCGTTCACCATGATGGACCTGAAGATCGATATTTTTGAGAACGTGAAAGTCGTCATACCACTTGTTCAGTCCCTTGACGTCAATCACCACTTTTTGAGATTCCATAATTCAGCCTTATCAGTTGTTTTTTTTGGGGCCGCGTTTTTCGAGAGAACGACCATAGCGGCTCATGCCAAAACAGATGCACCAGTACACGATCGCGCAGAAGGCGTACCCTTCGGCATCGTGACCAAGCCAGATTTGATCCTGGGAGGCGGCTTTTGCCATACCCAAAAAGTCGAGTAGTCCGACAATGATGACCAGTGACGTATCCTTGAACAGGGCGATGCACCGTCCAATCAGGGCCGGAAGGACATGCCGTAGAGCCTGAGGGAGAACAATGAAGAGGGTCACCATCCATGAACTGAGTCCCAAGGCTTTGGCCGCGTCGGTTTGTCCTGTGGAGACGGCTTGCAGGCCACCTCGGACCACTTCCGCGATATATGCGGACGAGAACAGAATTATGCCAATCTGGACCCGGAGCAGGTTGTTGATCTGCAAATCTTCGGGCAAAAACAGCGGCATCATGACAGAGGCCATGAACAGGATGGTGATGAGCGGGACACCCCTGATGAGTTCAATAAATCCGATACAGGGAGTACTGATACCAACCATTTTTGATTGTCTGCCGAGAGCCAGCAGAATGCCGAACGGGATGGATAGCAGGATACCAACCGCTGCCAGTCCGAGACTGAGCATCAGCCCGCCCCACATGGATTGATCCACTTCCTTGAGACCTGCGCCGCCACCGATAAACCAGAGAATGACGATAAGCAGCAGTGGCCACGCCGCGAAAAGATGTCGTTTTTTGCAGCATCCCGAGACCGTTGCTGCAATGACACCCGCGAAGAGCAGGGCAGAAGCAATAGGCCGCCAAAGCAGTTCAGGGGGATAGGTTCCCACGAGCAGAATGCGATATTTGGCACCGATGAAGGCCCAGCACGCACCACTGTCATTGGTACACATTGCAGGATCGCCGGACCAGACCGCGTCAATCAGAGCCCAGGAAAGAAGCGGGGGAATACATTTGGCAAGCAGTGCCAGGCAGCAGATGGTTAAAATGGAATTTGTCCAACTGGAAAACAGGTTTTTGCGAAGCCAATGGATAACGCCGGTTGCCGCGATCGGTGCAGGGGCAGGCGGTGTGGGAGTAAAAAGCTGTGTTTTGTGTTCGAGGTTCATCGTTCCACCATTTGTACCTTGGAGTTGAACCAGTTCATGCCGAGAGATATGAGCAGGTTGATGGACAGATAGACCGCCATCCACAGCCCGATGACTTCGATCGCCTGATCGTTCTGACCGATGATGGTTCCGCCGACGGACACCATGTCCGGATAGCCAATGGCTACAGCCAGTGAACTGTTTTTCACGAGACTGGCGTAGTCGTTGGTTGTGGCTGGGATGCAGACCCGGAGCGTTTGCGGGAGGATGACCTTGCGCATAATCAGGCTGGGTTTGAGTCCCAGTGCCTTGGCCGCGTCGAGTTGTCCCTTATTGACTGATTGAATACCGCTTCGGACGTTTTCGCCGATAAATGCGGCGGTGTAGAGAACAAGTCCGAAAAGCAGGGCGGAGAATTCCGGTCTGAGGACCATGCCGCCCTTGAAGTTGAATCCTTTGAGAACCGGGATATCAAATGTGACGGGCTGTCCAGCGAGAAAATATGTCAATCCGGGAAGTCCGATGCAGAGAGCGAGTGTCATCCATCCGGATGGAAGTCCTTTTCCCGTTGTGTCCCGTCGTTGTTTGGAAGAGCGGAAAATGCCGATGGAAACGATGATGGCAATGGCGAGGGCGATAAAGACCCAGGTCATGCCATCTTGACATTCCGGGCGAGGGAGAAAGATTCCTCGATTGTTGATAAAGATATCCTCAAAAGGAACCAGGCTTTTCCGAGGGTGTGGAAGGGAGACGATGACCACGGAATAGCAGAAAAAGAGGGTCAGCAATAAAGGGATATTGCGCAGTGTTTCCACATAGACGGCTCCGATTTTGGCCACGAGCCAATTGCTGGAAACGCGGGCGCATCCCACAATAATGCCGAGTATGGTCGATAGGACAATGGCGATGATTGAAACGAAAATCGTGTTCAATGCCCCCATGAGAAAGGCATATCCATAGGTGTCGGCAGGCTCATAGGGCAGGAGAGTGTCGTTAATGGGCAGTCCGCCTTCTACAGACATGAAGCCGAATCCGGACGCAATATTGCGTGCTTCGAGATTGGCTTGCGTGTTGTAGAAGAGCTGCAACGCCATATAGATGACCACGCCGATCACGAGCGTTTGCATCAGGATGACAGGAAGCTGATTTTTGAAGTCGGAAGTCGGTGACATTACACACTACTGGAGTTTGATGTGAACAATGGAACCGCACTGGACGAGAATTTCCCGTCCAGTGCGGTTATTGCTTGAATGATACGATTGTCGATTACCGAATGGGCATAGCGTAGAGCAGACCGCCGCGAGTCCAAAGGTCGTTGTGACCACGGGGAATATTCATTGCGGTTTCGGGACCGAAGTGCCGATCATAGATTTCGCCATAGTTACCAACAGCCTGAATGGCGCGAACCAACCAGTCCTTGTCCAGATTGACGAAAGAACCGATATCGCCTGTTGCGCCGAGCATCCGCTTGACAACCGGGTCGTTGGAGGTCTTTTTCATTTCCAGAACATTGGCTTGAGTAATACCTTTTTCTTCTGCTTCGATAAGACCGTACAGGACCCAGGTTACCAGGTCTTTCCACTGGTTGTCGCCGTGGCGGACATAGGGAGCCAAAGGCTCTTTTGAAAAGGTCTCAGCGAGAATGATGTGTGCGTCGGGATTCGGTGCACTGGTCCGCAGGGAAGCCAGCTGGCTGACATCTGTAGTGAATGCGTCTGTCCGACCGGCAATATAGGCGTTGAATGCTTCCTTTTTGCTGTCAAAGACGACGGTTTCCAGAGTGATGTTGTTCTGACGGGCAAAATCGGCCACATTCAGTTCACTGGTGGTGCCGGAAACAACGGCAACGGATGCTCCGTCAAGTTCTGACCCTTTGGTGACACCCAATTCTTTTTTGACCATGAAGCCTTGACCATCGTAGAAAACCACGACCGTGAAGTCCACGCCCTGTTTGCCGTCGCGTTTCATGGTCCAGGTGGTGGTCCTGGAAACAAGATCAACCTGGCCGGAAGACACGGCAACAATTTTTTGTTTGGATGCCAGGGGAACAAATTTGATGGCGTCCTGATCTTTCAGAACGGCAGCGGCGACAGCTCGACCCATATCGACGTCGAAGCCGGTCCAACGTCCATTGGAATCCGGAGCGGAAAATCCGGCAACACCTTCACTGACACCCAAAGTCAGGATGCCGTTTTCCTGAATGCGTTCCAGGCTGCCAGCCATGGCTGTGGATGCCAGAGCGACCAGCAGGGCCGTCAACAACAGTTTACCCAAAAGTTTCATGCTCTCTCCTTTCAAAATGATGATGTGATTGATAGATGATTTTGAATATTTGCGGAAATGAATGGTATGGATGTGTTACAAATAGGTGGTATCGGTGTCAACGGGAGGAAGGCAAAATATTGCCCGCACAGACAAAAAAGACTGGCGGGCACTCTTGTTGAAACAGATTAATTTTGCAGCAGGTAATCCACCGTGGTGACAACGCGAATACGTTTTATTTCCGGTGTATATCGATCCCGATCCTGAACGCTGAAATATCCTTGTGTGGCGCGACGAATGGTCCCGACGCTGGACCCGGAATCTTCAGCAAACTGTTTGGCCGCTTTTCTGGCGTCACGAGTGGCCTCGGCGATCATGTCCGGTTTGATGGAATTCAGCCCTGTATAAGTGAACGTCGGACGAAATTCATAATTTTGAATGAGTAGAACCCCGCGTGAAATTAATGCTCCGGCAGCGGCCATGCCTTTTTTAACCTTGACAATGTCGTTTGAACGGACAGTCAGAACCGCTTCGGCTCGGTACCGTTCGGCTGGCTGACGATTGCCCATGATGGACTGATTGTCTTGGATACGTGGGGCGGCGGTCATGACTTCGGCATCTCCCAGCCCCTGTTCTTTGAGGAAAAGCATGATCGCGGCCTGGGAACGGGCCAATTCGGCATCGAGTGCAGTGAGTGTATTTGCCCCGGCACTATAACTGATGGGCCACATGGCGAGATCGGCGGCAACTTCGCGTTCAGCAAGGCCTTTGACAGTGACGTATCGGTCCATGGCCTTGAATTCGACCAGGGCGTTGCCGAGTATCCAGCACCCGCCAACAAGACCGAGCGCCAGGACGATTCCGGCCAGGATTGTTTGAATTGAATGTTTTTGATCCATGGAATACCTCTGCTCTTAGTGATTGCTTATTTTGATTTTCGAATGCGAACATACCGTGACGAGCTGGAATAAAAGGTATTGTAGACAAGCGTCAGTATGCAGGCAAAGAGTGCGGAACCAATGCCGATCAACACATTATAATAGGGAGGGGCGGTCAATGCAAGGCGTATCAGGAGGGTGGCCAGAGCAAAACCCGAGTTGCGAAAGACTGCTCGAAATTCCGGGAGAAAACGTTGTGCAATGAGAACCAGCATGATGTCACTGAAAATCAAAACGGTATAAAAGCTTTGGAAAAAATGGAAAGTCGGCTCGTGGTGAATGAACAGCAGGCCATTTTTGATGCCCATTCCAATGAAAATGGCCAGCATGAATAGCGCGACAATTTTTTTTGAGGCAACGAATTTGAAGAGTCTTTCTCCGCCCTTCAGTGTTTCATCCAAATGACGGCGAAGCAGGGTGTAGACTCCGAGGAGGGCGAATATGGCAATGGCGCCACCGCCGTCGGCAAGCAGAATCCACAGTTCCTTTTCATGGCCGGTGATGGTGATTGGTTCGGGGAAATCAGCCAGTGCCTTGAAAGCACTTCGTAGCAGAATGAGGGCCAATATTTCAAATTGTTTGCCAACGGCTTTTGAAATGGAGCATGGCAACGTGAAAATTAGGCCGATCACTTCCAGAATGAGTACCAGCGTGAATGCCAGACTGATGGCCATGTAGTGACTTGTCGGGATCAGTGTGGCGAGATGTCCGGTGAGGAGCCCCTGTCGCTTCAGTTCAATGGTGCCTAGCCCGAGGATGAAGACCACCACGAGGATACCGGCAACCGCCCGTTGGGTGCTGTCTTTTTCCCAGAAATAGTGGATTGGGTCAAAAAGGTATGTCGCCCAGGAATAGATGGTGTTCATGGGATTGTTCATCATGGTTCCCGTCTGCGATGGCAGCTTTGCTCGTCGGTTTGAGACCGTCTCACGGAAAAGCCGTCCGACTTTTCCGTGAGAGGATCGTTATATTTCAAATAACATTTCCAAGTCGTCGCGAGTTAGACTCTTGAGCGCGGATTGTCCTGGAATGATTGCTTCGGCCACACCCTTTTTCTGTTCTTGTAATTTAAGAATGCGTTCTTCCACAGTATTTTGACAAATCATCTTGTAGGCAAAGACCTGTCGTTTCTGTCCGATACGGTGGGTACGGTCTGTCGCCTGATTTTCCACGGCCGGGTTCCACCACGGGTCATAGTGAATGACGTAGTCTGCACTGGTCAGGTTCAGGCCCGTGCCGCCTGCCTTGAGAGAAATGAGGAAGATGGGAATATCCGGGTTGTCATTGAATCGATCCACCTGATCGAAACGGTCTTTGGACGAGCCGTCAAGATAGGAGAACGGAATTTCCCGAATTTGCAACCAGTTGCGGATGACATGGAGCATTTGTACGAACTGGGAGAAAACGAGCACTTTGTGACCGCCTTCAATGATATCCACGACCAGATCCTTGAAGGCATCGAATTTACCAGAGGGCAGGTTGGTGGACACACCCGGAATGTCGAGTTTGAGCAGACGGGGATGGCAACAGATTTGACGGAGCTTGAGCAGGGCGTCGAGAATGGACATCTGGCTTTTGGCCATGCCTTTTTCTTCGACATCCTGAAGGACCTGGTTTTTGAGTTTTGTCGCCAGCGCGTTGTACAGTTCACGCTGTTCATCCACCAATTCGCAGTAATGCGTTGTTTCGATCTTGGGTGGCAGATCCTTGGCAACTTCAGCCTTGGTGCGCCGCAGGATAAACGGTTTGACGCGGGTCCGCAGGTAGTCCAGCGTTTCCTCGTCTCCGTCCTTGATCGGTTTGACAATACCGCGCTGGAAGGAGTGTTGTGACCCCAAAAATCCGGGCATGAGAAATTCAAACAGAGACCATAATTCGAACAGGTTGTTTTCAATAGGCGTACCAGACAGACAGACACGCAGCCCTGCGTCGAGTTTGCGGACTGAACGAGCTGTGATCGTATTGGGATTCTTGATATTTTGTGCTTCATCAAGAATGACCGAGACATATTCGTATTTGAGCAGTTCGTCCAAATCACGGCGGAGCAGTGCATAGGTGGTAATGACGAGCTGTGAATCCTTGATGTGCTGGAATAACCCTTCGCGTTTGGCTCCATAAATCGTCAATCGTTTGAGATCCGGGACAAATTTTTGGGCTTCACGTTCCCAGTTGGGAAGAACGGATGTCGGCACGACAATCAGGTTCGGTCCTTTGATACCCCGATCTGTCAACGATTGCAGGTATGACAGGGTCTGGATTGTTTTTCCAAGGCCCATTTCATCTGCCAGAATACCGCCGAAACCGTATTCACGAAGGAAGTTCATGTAACTGAGACCCTGAACCTGGTACGGGCGGAGTGTCGCCTGTAAATCCTTGGGTTGGTCGATCATTTTAATTTCATCGAAATTATTGATCTTTTCTTTTAATTTGACAAAAAATTCGTCGGTTTGAGCCTGTGGCAGATCTTCCAGGATTTTTTCAAGCACAGGAGCTTCAAACTGGTTGAACTGCTGCTTGGGTGCTTTTTCCGGATCAAAACCAAGAGCCTTGAGCTTGTGGCCCAATTTATTCAACCATGATTCTGGCAAACTGGTGTACGAACCGTCCTTGAGTTGAACGTAGCGTTTCCCTTTGGTCCACGCTTCCCAAATGATATCAATGGGGACTTTTTGGTCGTCGTATTCCACGGACAGTTCGAGATTGAACCATTTTTCATCTTCATCGGTCTCGACTTCGGCCACAACCTGCGGTTGCGTGGTGCGGACTTTGTACCGGGTCAGGTTCTGTTCTCCATAGACTCGGTAGGCTTCAACGAGTTGCGGGTAATGGTCGAGCAGAAACGTGATGGCTTCTTCCTGTTCCATGAACCAGGTCTGATTGTTTCTTGCCTGGAAGTTCATGGCCTGTAATTCAGCGAACAAGCGGGCTTCTTCGTCCTGCGCACGGCGAATGAGATAGGATTTTCCGCCTTCGTGATAGCTGCCTGTCTGGAGGTCCGGGTTGGGGCCGGCCATGACGTGTTCCCCGTGTTCGTTTTCGTAGATATTCTGAATCTTGAGAACGAGCAGGCTTCCTTCTTCGTCGAGATACAACTTGGGGTTGTAATCGGCATCCTGAAAGATCGGGCCGACGCGTTCGAGGAAGTCTTCCTGACCATACAAGTCGGATACAGGAATTTGTGTCCAGACCCGGTCCAGAAATTCTGAAACGTCGGCGTGGGGAACAATGGGTTTTTTTTCGACCATGGATTGAACCAGTTTTGGATCAAGCCCGGTCTGTACTGGATAGAATGAATTCTTGTAATAGACCCATAGCGGCAGTCTGCCGTAAAAAAAGATTTCTTCTTCGTCGGTGATCGGGAAGGGCATGGTGTCTTCCCGAGCCAGCAGAATGTCGAAGTCCAAACCGTTTTCACTCAAGGCTGGTGACAGTTTGAGCTGCATGGTCTTGGATTCGATGGAAATGGGTTTGTCGGTTTCACGCAGGTACAAATAGTACTCGCCTTTGACCGCGCGGAAGAACCAGGAGTGCAGCCCAGCCGGTATTTCGACTTTATGTCCCCAATAATCCAGATAATGACCGATTTGTTCGATGACGCCGGGCAGAGCTGGAGAGGTCTCACACCAATCCGGATTCTCGACGATTTGCGTCAATGTCACTTCGTTTTGGACTTGGGAAATACCTGATTTGTTTTGTCGAGCACGGAAAAAAGCCACTTGAAGGCGACCTGGCTCTGGGTAGATCCTATAGATGATATAATGCCGGCCAGCTTCAGGTTCCAGTTCTGTCGCGAAAAATGGGCGGAAAGTTTGACGCCAATCCGTTCGGGGAATGGGCATTTCATCCGTTGAATCCGCATTGAGCGATTTCTTGAGCTTAATTGCTGTGGCTGCGACATGACGGCAGACGCCGGAAAAGGAATCCGGACAGTTGCAGTAATAATTGACTGTCTTGTCAGTCAGGTTCAGGCCGATTTCCGATGTGTAATTTTGGAAATCGTCACCTTCGACCTGACCATCAACATCCCAGTATTGGTCGCGTTTTTTGAGATCAAGTTTCTTGACCCCACCGTCCGCAACAATGCCTTGTGCACTTTCCAGGATATAGTCAGGAACACTGTCTGCCAGAAATTTCTGCACTATGGATTTTACTATTTGTTCTTCGCCAGTACTCATTCAAAACCCGTGAAATGATGTTTTTTCTGTGAAATAGGACAGGCCTATTTACATATATCTCTCCCAATGGGCAAGTATGATATATGTGTTCACAGACACTTTGTCCCCTTGGCTTTTCAAGACCATTGGTTCATACTCACCAAACAATGCCACGCTCGTATCATTATATGGTCCAACCATGTTCGTTTTGCAAGGAAAAATGAGACACATTCATCTGTTTATCTTTATATTGTGCTTGATTTTTGTCGGATCCTGTTCCGATTCTAACCGTCCGGCAACACCTGTCAAGCCAGTAAGTCTCCATGATATTCCTCTTTTGCCAGAAGATGGTGGGCGTATCGTCGAATCTATGCTCGGTGAACCAAGCAATTTGATTTCAGCACTTTCTTCGGATAGTTCGTCTCATTCTGTGGCATCGCAGATTTATGTCAGTTTATTCAAATATGATAAGGATATCAATTTGGTGCCGTATGCCGCTGAATCCTATGAGGTACTGCGTAACGGCACTTTTTTAAAATTCAAGGTGCGTGAAGATATCTTTTGGTCTGACGGTGTGCAGTTGACTGCCGAAGATGTTGAATTTACCTATAAAATGATGATTGATCCAAAGACGCCAACGGCCTATGCCGGAAATTTTAAGTTGGTGAAGGCCTTTCGGCGTACTGGGAAATTTACGTTTGAGGTGGAGTACGATCAGCCTTTTGCCAAGGCGTTGGTCACGTGGGCCATGGACATCATGCCCAAGCATCTGTTGGAAGGGGAAGATCTGCTCAACACGAAATACAGTCGGGAACCGATTGGAGCCGGTCCCTATATCCTCAAGGAGTGGGTTCCTGGCAGCCAGATTGTTTTAAAAGCCAATCCGCATTTTTTTGAAGGCAAGCCGTTTATTGATACGGTTGTGTATCGATTCATACCCGATACGGCCACGCAGTTTCTGGAACTCAAGGCTGGTAATCTTGATTCCGTCAGTCTTACTCCATTGCAATACCTGTATCAAACCTCGGGGGCAGGGTGGGACAGGAGTTTCAACAAGTTCGAATTTCTGGCCTTTGGCTATTCCTTTCTCGGATTTAATTTCAAGCATCCTTTTTTTCAGGATGTGCGAGTTCGTCAAGCCATTGATTATGCTATTGACCGGCGCGAAATTGTCAAAGGGGTGTTATATGGGCTGGGCGAGCCTGCCAATGGTCCCTATAAACCGGGAACCTGGGTATATAATACGGCGATCAATCCTCGGGAGTACAACACGGCCAAGGCAAAAGCCCTTTTGGCTGAAGCCGGTTGGATTGATTCCGATGGGGATGGCCTTTTGGATAAAGACGGGGTGCCGTTTTCCTTTTCCATTATTACCAATCAGGGTAATAGCCAACGAATCAAGACGGGAGTTATCCTCCAGCAACGTCTTTTGGATGTGGGGATTCAGGTAGAACTTCGCATCGTGGAATGGGCCGCTTTTATCAAGGAATTCGTGGATAAAGGGCGTTTTGATGCAATTATTTTAGGATGGAATATTACACAAGACCCTGATATCTATAATGTCTGGCATTCAAGCATGGCGGTTGACGGTGGATTGAATTTTACCAGATACATGAACCCTGAATTGGATGAGTTATTGGAACGAGGTCGTCATCTGGTGAAGCAGGAAGATCGCAAGCCTATTTATGATGAAATTCAACAGATTTTGTTCGATGACGTGCCATATTGTTTTTTGTATGTATCCAAGTCCTTGCCGATTGTTCAGGCTCGGGTGCAGAATATAAAAGCGGCTCCGGCCGGAATCTCCTACAATTTTGAAAAGTGGTGGATACCCCGGTCCTTGCAGCGACAGCCCTAGGAAGTAATGAGTATTATGATTCGCATCAATCAGATCACCGACAAGGTGGCCTCATATATCGACAATCCCGATTTGGATTTGATTCAACGGGCGTATGTCTTTTCCGCACAGGCCCATGACGGTGTGGTGCGTCGGTCCGGAGAGCCGTACATTTCTCATCCCATGAATGTGGCGTACCTGTTGGCTACCATGCAGCTTGATGAGGCCTCAGTGGCCGCAGGGTTATTGCATGATACGGTGGAGGACACGGATACTACGGTTGATGAAATCGAAGATCTTTTTGGGGCTGATGTGGCCGATCTCGTGGATGGTGTGACCAAAATCAGCAAGATGGATTTCGAGTCCAAAGCCGTCCAGCAGGCCGAGAATATCCGTAAGCTCATTCTTGCCATGGCAGAGGATATTCGTGTGCTCATGGTGAAGTTGGCGGATCGGCTGCACAACATGCGTACCTTGGAGTTCATGAAGCCGGTCAAGCAGCGGCTTATCGCTCAGGAAACGCAGGATATCTATGCGCCACTCGCCAACCGTCTTGGCTTGCACCGGGTCAAAACTGAGTTGGAAGACCTCTGTCTGCGGTATCTCAAGCCTGATGTCTACTCTCAGCTGAGTGAAGCTGTGTCCGAACATCGGGCCGCTGGTGAACCCTACATTGAAAAGGTTATCGAGCTGATTCATGAGATGCTCAAGCAGAACAAGATGCAGGGGCGGGTTTATGGACGGACCAAGCATCTTCACTCGATTCATGTCAAAATGGAGCAGCAGGGGCTGACATTTGACGAGATTTTTGACCTCATCGCTTTTCGTATCATCTTGAAGTCATTGAAGGACTGTTATGCTGTTCTTGGATTGATTCACGCGGTGTGGCGGCCGGTCGCCGGACGTTTCAAGGATTATATTTCTATTCCCAAGGCGAATATGTATCAGTCGCTTCATTCCACGGTTATCGGTCCCGAAGGGGAGCGTATCGAATTTCAGATTCGAACCGAAGAAATGAACCAAATCGCCGAATATGGTGTTGCGGCGCATTGGCAGTACAAAGAAGTTGGGAAGGGGAGTAAAAGAGGGAAAACCACTGGTACGCGTGATGCCGAGCGGTATACCTGGCTGAAGCAGATCATGGATTGGCAACGGGAGCTTTCCGACCCCCGTGAGTTCATGTCTTCCTTGCGTCTGGAGATGTTTCAGGAAGAAGTCTACGTCTTTACGCCTCACGGTGATATCAAGGAGTTGCCGGACGGGGCTACGCCAGTCGATTTTGCGTACGCCATTCATTCCGAGGTCGGTGACAAATGTGCCGGGGCAAAGGTTAACGGCCGTATCGTTCCATTGCATACCGCTTTGAAAAATGGGGATTCCGTCGAGGTCATCACCGACAAGAACCGGATGCCCAGTCGGGATTGGCTCAAATTCGTCAAGACCGCCAAGGCACGGACTCGGATCAAGCAGTATATTCGTACTGTCGAACGCGAGCGGTCCATCGCTCTTGCCAAGGAGTTACTCGACAAGGAAGGCCGTCGGGTTGGTTTGAATGTGCAAAAGGCCATGAAAGATGGTGAGTTCCTTCGTTTGGCCGAAGAATTCAATTGTGGCAGTGTTGATGATCTTCTTAGCCAGATCGGATTTTCTCGGTTTACTCCTCGTAAGGTTGTGAAGCGGCTGTACGCGCTCATGAACGGCGAAACCTTGGATGAGCGGAAGGTCAAAGAAAAAACTGCTGATGAGGCCGACAAGAAAAAGGCCAAGACTGATGGTTTGCAGATTTCCGGTGTGGACAACGTGCTTGTACGATTTGCCAGTTGTTGTACGCCACTCCCCGGCGAACCGATCATTGGCTACATCACCCGTGGACGAGGTGTAACTGTCCATCGCATTGATTGTCACAACGTCAAGAATTTCGAAGACGAGCGGTTGATTCAAGTCACCTGGGAAGGGGTTGAAGAAAAACCGTATCCTGCAAAAATCAAGGTCAAATGTCTCAACAAGCCCGGTATGCTTGGCAAAATTTGTTCGATTCTTGCCGAAATGGAAGTCAATATTGATTCCGGGAGTTTCGAATCCAATGTTGACGGGACATCCAAATTGCACTTTACCGTGGAAGTCAAAGATCTCAATCAGCTCTATTCCGCCCTGGCACACGTCAAGAAGCTGAAAGCCGTTCAAGAAGCCCTGCGCGTTTCCTGATTGCCCGACCGGGGGGCGCCTTCAGCGGGAGCCTACCGGCGGTCGCTTTCAGCGTGACCAGGACGCTGTTCTGGACCTGCCAAAGAACCCTTTGAAAAGGGTTCTCTGGACTCTCTTAAACTTTTTGGGTCGCTTCGCGAGGGCTGTCGGCAGCGTAAGTCCGTGCGATTTGGTGGGAAATGCGGATTTTAGGAATGCCTTCGGCGACCAAAGAACCCTTTGAAAAGGGTTCTCTGGACTTTCCGAAACTTTTTATCGCTCGCTTCGCTCGAAGCTGTCGGTAGCGTGAATTCGTCGGACTTTTGGAAGAATGTTGTAAAAAAATGTATTTTTTACAAGGCCCTCTTACTTTTTTTAACGATTTCCTCTTTCATTTCCCTCTTGTTTCTTTAATCCCACTCAACGGATACCGTAGGACCTCGCCGAAGGCGCGCCAAAAAGTTCTGGAGGGGAGTCCAGAGGGGAACCTCTTCCAAGAGGTTCCCCTCTGGCCGTCGGAGACATTCCTTGCCACCCCGGCGAGGGGTGTCGGAGCCATCTTTTACATTTCGATTCGAACGCTTTCTGGACTGAGTTTTTTTTCGAGTCGTTTTGCGTAGAGGCTCATGACGTAGCTGAAAATGAAATAGAGAATAATGACGGCGGTGTATATTTCGAAGGGGTAGATCATGGTCCTGTTGTTGATGGCGTATGCTGCACGGGTCAGGTCCATGACACCGATGATGTAGACGAGGGAGGTGTCCTTGAAGGCGGCGATAAACATGCCGACCAGAGCGGGCAGCATTTGTTTGAGTGCTTGAGGCAGAATGATTTTTCGCATGGTCTGGAAATAGGAAAGACCGGACGCCTTGGCGGCTTCGACCTGACCGGCGGGGATGTTTTCGATACCGCCCCTGACGGTTTCAGCGATGTATGCGCCGAAGAAGAATGTCAACGCAATGGTCCCGGCCCAGAAGGCATGAATTTCGATTTTGAAGACAAAGTCGAGAATGACCTGGTAGAACCAGAGAATAACCAGAACGAGCGGCACACCGCGTACAACCTCGATGTACAGAGTGCAGGGGATTTTGATGGCGTTGTTTTTGGCCGTGCGTCCCATGCCGATAAAGAGTCCGATGATGAAACTGCCGGAGATGGAAAAAATAGCCATGAGTAGTGACCCGGATAATCCGCCCAATCCCATGAAAAATTCTGAAGAATCGCCGCCGGGGAACCGCCAGATGAGCAGTGCTGGTAGGTTGTTCCAGATAATTTCATAGTTGAAATTCAGGAAGGCCGATCCGAGGAGATAGAGCAGATAGCCAAGCGCGGCGATGAAAAGAATCTTGGCACCGAGGAGGACCGTTTTGAACGATGATTTGAAAAAACGGGTGATCGGAGAGACTGTTTTTTGTTCCGGGGATGTTCGGAAATGCCAAAAAACGTACTCCAAACCGGCGGTGATCCAGTCGATGGGCAGAAAGAGGGTGTCGGCGATTTTGCGGACTATAGTTATTTGGTCGCGGGGCATGATCTTGAGTCGTTCGTTCACGATGTTCATGATACAGGCAATGAACAGGGAGAGCAGGAGATAGATGGCCGTGGCCACAATGAACGATTCAAAGGTGCGATAGGTCAGTGAAAGCACTTCCTGCATGGACCAGAAGAGTTCGGTGACACCGATCGTCATGGCCAAGGAGGTGTTTTTCATGTTGTTGAGAAATTCGCTGCCCAGAGGCGGGATGATTTCACGAAAGGCGAGGGGCAGAATGATTTTGCGAAGTGTTTGGGAAAAACTGAGACCGGATGAGTAGGAGGCTTCGAGCAATCCTTTGGGGATGGATTGAATACCTGCGCGGATGATTTCCGCCATGAAAGCGCCAGTGAAGATACCGCAGCCGACAGTGGCACACCAGAATTCGAAATCCATTTCAAAGAGTTTGAATCGAATTTCTTCCGGGAAGGCATAGGGGAGGGCGAAGTTCCAGAAAAAGAGCTGGATGAGTAATGGCGTATTGCGGAAAAGTTCTACATAACAGGTGGCGAGCCAGTAGACAGGCTTGAAACTGGACAAGCGTGCCAGGCCGAAAATTGTTCCGGATGCCAAGGCGATGAGCGCAGAATAGATGGTGATGGTGATCGTTGAATTCAGGCCGTTCAGTAGCAAGTGCCCCATGTGCCCGTATTGGCCTTCGACAAAGAAAACAGCCCAGTCGAAATCATATTTGAATTCGAATATGACCGCAAAGTAATAGACCACCGCGCCGACCATTGCCAAGAGCGCGACATTTTGAACCCAGACTTTCTCGAAATACCTTTTTATCATTGTACTCTTTATGGAAGGAGGCCCCGAAACCCTGGAGTTTCGGGACCTGTTAGGGCGTTATTGTGAGCCTAGGGCCACATTTCGATCTTGGATGTCAAGGGGAAGGGATACTTGGAATCCGGGCCGAACCACTTATCGTAGATCTTGTGGTAGGTTCCGTCTTTCCAGATGTCCTGAATTGCGAAGTTGACGGCATCGCGCCATGCGGAGTCATCCTGGGGCAGGCCGACACCATACGGTTCGTCAGAGATGAATTCGCCAACCAGTTCAAACTGGCCGGGAACCTTGGCGGCGTACCCCAGCAAGAGGGTAGAGTCGGTGGAGATAGCCTGAACACGACCAGAGCGCAGGGCCTCGAACATGGCGACTTCGCCGTCATATCCGACAACCTTGGGGTTGGCGTTGCCCAGGGATTTCAAATAGGCAGTGGCATTGACGATGGAGGTCGTTCCCTGCATGGAGCCGACTTTCATCTTTGCCAAATCCTTGGTGTCTTTGACCATGCCTTTTTTGGCAAGGAATTTTTGACCATCGAAGAAATACGTGATGGAGAAATCAATTTTTTCGTCACGAACGCGTTTGTGTGTCATATTTGCCAGAACCATGTCCACTTTGGCGGGGGTGGTCTGGACAAAAGAAATACGGGTGTTGTTGTTGACAACGGTCTTTTCGAGTGTGCACCCGAGGCGTTTGGCTATTTCTGTCGCCATATCAACATCGAAGCCGACCCAATCATTTTTGTCATTGATGAAGCCGAAGGGGATGCCCTGGTTAGACAAACCGGCTTTGACGACTTTTGTGGACATGACGCGATCATAGGTCGGTCCGGCAAAAGCAATGGACGCGGCCATGACCAGCAGGGCGGCCATGACGGTGATTTTGAGAACTCTCATTTACCTCTCCTCAATGGTTGAGTCCGTAAAAAAACCTTTGCTGAACACAGTGTTCGACAAAGGTAGATATTCTGTGCCTAGTGGCTGAGAATCTTGCTGAGGAAATCCTTGGTGCGGTCGCTTTCGGGATGATTGAAAAATTCTTCAGGCGTATTTTCCTCGACGAGGTTGCCTTCATCCATGAAAATGACCCTGTCCGCTACTTCACGGGCAAATCCCATCTCATGCGTGACGCAGATCATGGTCATGCCTTCTCGTGCCAGAGATTTCATGACATCCAGCACTTCGTTGATCATTTCAGGATCGAGCGCGGATGTTGGCTCGTCAAACAACATGATTTTCGGCTGCATGGCCAACCCTCGCGCAATGGCAACGCGTTGCTGTTGACCGCCGGAAAGCTGTGAGGGATACGCTCCGGCCTTGTCCGGGATATCGACTTTTTTGAGAAGGTCCATGCCAATGGTGGTCGCTTCGCCACGACTCATGCCGCGAACCATTGTCGGGGCCAGCGTGATGTTTTCCATGACCGTCATGTGCGGATACAGATTGAACTGTTGGAAGACAAATCCGACCTCGGCCCGAAGCAGGGTCATATTGGTCCGTGGGTCGGAAACATTCATGCCATCGACGACGATGTCCCCTTCCTGGATCGGTTCCAGGCGGTTGATACACCGAATCATTGTTGATTTTCCGGAGCCGGAAGGGCCACAGACAACGACGACTTCACCTTTGGCAATGTTCAGGTTGATATTTTTGAGGACGTGAAAATCCCCATACCACTTGTTGACGCCTTTGAAAGAAATCACATGTCTCTCCGATGATGGATTAGGCTAAAAGCCAAGGCATTGTGTAGCAAAAGATGGGGCCGTAAGCAAATAATTTTCGGTTTTGGTATCATATGGAAGAAGTTTTTAGCACTAGAGTGTCTCTGGTTGACAAAAATGTGGTATCAGCATTCCGTGACGCTTTGTGCAAGGCCTGCCAATGACGTTTCCTTATATTTGCGGGACATGTCGCGTCCTGTCTGGGCCATGGCTTCGATGGCCTTGTCCAGATCCACTCTTTGGTAGGATTCGTCGAGGGTGGAGGCTATTAAATAGGCATTGTATGCCTTGACCGCTCCCATGGCGTTGCGTTCAATGCAGGGAATCTGGACATAGCCGCCAACGGGATCGCAGGTCAGACCAAGGTGGTGTTCCATCGCGATTTCAGCAGCGTTTTCAGTAACTTGAAAACGGTATCCGCGTGCATATGCCAGCAGAGCCGAGGCCATGGCCGAGGCGACGCCCACTTCTCCCTGACATCCGACTTCGGCTCCGGAGATCGAGGCGTTGTGTTTGCAGAGAAAACCAATGGCAATGGCGGCCAAAAGTCCTTCCCTTATTTCGTCCTGCAAGGCTCCCATATGGCGTTTCAGGATGAAGACAATGGCGGGAATGACTCCGGCAGCACCGCATGTCGGGGCTGTGACAACGCAGTGTCCCGAGGCATTTTCTTCAGATGCGGCGAGGGCGTAGGCATTGAGCGCTTTGACAAATCCTGGCCCCTGAAAATGTTCGGCCTTGGCTTGGTCATACATGATGGCGGCTTTCCTGTGCAGACCGATTGGCCCGGGAAGGACGCCTCTGGTCTGTATGCCGTGTTCAACGGCGCGTTCCATGACTTCCACAATGTGGTCCAAGCCCTGGTAAATTTCCGCTTCGTTCATGCCAGTAATGGCTTTTTCATTGGCCAGAATGAGTTCGTGCAAGCGCATGGAGTTGGCGCGCAGATGTTCCTTGAGCTGCGCCATGGTCTTGTATGGGTAAGCTGGTTCACCGCGTTTTGGGTCTTTTCTGCCTTCCCAGTGAAGAAATCCGCCGCCGATCGAGTAATAGACGCGTTCCAGCAGCGTTTCAGAACCGGCCATGAGCGTGAAAATCATGGTATTGGAGTGGGAATACTGGTGCTTGATTGCATCGAAAATCATGGAACCGGGGCTGTAAGTGAGGGCTTTGCCGTCCAGGTCGAGTTCATATTCCTGAGTCTTGTCGTCAAACTGCTCCAGCACATTTGGATGACAGGTGTCGGGAAGATAACCGAGCAGACCGGACATGATGGCGCGCCGGGTGCCATGCCCTTCACCTGTGGCAGAAAGGGACCCGAAGAGCCGGATGCGGAGCTTGTCAGCTTGCAAACGTTTTTTTCGTGGGAGTTTGCGAACCAGTTTCATAAAGTAATAGCCCGCTTTCATTGGGGCAATAGTGTGTGAGCTGGAAGGGCCTGGGCCGATTTTCAACAATTGAAATATGGATGTTCTAACTGGTGGCATTGTGTCCCCATGTGAAGTTTTGGCTTTTGTGGAGGACACGGTACGACAAGTCAGAAAAGAGGAGAAGTGTTTTTCGTGGGGCCGAAGCGTGTTTTTTTGAAGGAATTGATATTTTGTGCTGTTTTTAGGGGAGAAAGAGTTGGAGAGAGGCCGGGGGGCGTCTTTTGCTGGCGAGGAAAATCATGTCGAAAAATGGCAAAGTGGTTGTGGTTTTGACGATGGAACTGGACGCATTGATGGCAACATCGTAAAGGAGTGTATTGAGGTGAACCCTTTTTTTGCAAGGAGACTCGGTATGACAAAAATGCGGATGGTGGGATTGGTGGGGATTTTTGGTTTTCTGATTGCGGTGTTACCCAGCCTGGCTCAAGCCCATTGCCAGGTCCCATGCGGAATTTATGACGATCATGCGCGGGTGACCGCCATGCTGGAGGATGTGACGACAGTTCGAAAGGCGGTCACGATGCTTGAAAAGTTGGCAGCCAAGACGGATGTTCAGTCTCGACAACAGTTTGTCCGTTGGGTGATGAACAAGGAGAGCCATGCGCAAAAGATCATCAGTTCCATAGCGGATTACTTTTTGACGCAACGGGTCAAACCCGATCAGAAGGAATACGTGGAACGTTTGAAAAAACATCATGCAGTCATTCTCGCGGCGATGGAGGCCAAACAACATGCGGACATGAAGGCCGTGGATGCCCTAGAGTCTGCCGTTCAGGCACTCTTGGAATATTACCCTGAAAAATAGTGCAAATGGTTACAATATACCCAAACGAAAAAGGCACTTACGAATGTATTCGTAAGTGCCTTGATTTATCTGGTCGGGATGAGAGGATTTGAACCTCCGATCTCTGCGTCCCGAACGCAGATTAATACATCTTTAACGAAATCTATCCTTGTTTAATTTATCTTTTTATCCTTTGTAATAACTGGATAATTTGAGTTGTGTTTTGCGATTTGAGTTTAATCCAGTTTTTCAGAAATTGCCTAAAATTGATCTAGGTGTTAGCAATAGGTTAGCAAAAAATGGTTGTCGGTATCAAAAATATCTTATCTTTATTATTTGAAGGAATGTTCTATGGTCTACAATATGGTGAATTTTATTCCAGCCCAGTGGGCCTCGGGCGGGCTGCCTGAGGGGGACTTGGTGCATACATTTATATCTGAAATTGAGAAATCAGTTGAACGTATGGCAAGTGATTTTGAAAATAGTGAGATGGATGAGACTCATGAAATTGAAGAACCGTATGATAATTGTGACTCTGTAAGTAGATGTTGGCTTACTAGAAGTCATAAGGGGATTTCTGATGGTTGCTATTGCTTGGATGAAATTTTTCTCGACTATTATCCGACCTTGCATCGATCTTCTGCATTATTAACGATTTATGGATTAATGGAAAAACAATTGCAGTATGTTGTGGATAAAATGGAGGAATATTCTGGAATTAAATATAAGCGTGATAGGCAACTTGGTATAGTTGGTAGCTGTATGAAGTATCTTGAGGATGAATTCAATTGTTCCCCAGAGAAAAAGGAATCATTAAATTATATTCGTTTGGTTAGAAATCTTCTTGCTCATAACGCTGGTCAACTGGAAGAGCAGGATGAGGGTAAGTCTTCAAAGTTGTTAGAATATATTGAGAATAAAGACGAGCTAGAGATTAAGTGGGATGAATTAATGATACGAAAAGGATATTTGAGTTTCGTTATGAGTGAATTCGATGAGTATTTTTGTTTAATTAGCTCTGCAATTAAAAAATTTGATCAGGATCGTGGTGTTTCTTTGTAAATCAGTTGGGTATCCCTAGGAGATTAGATGGTATCTAAGAATACTGGGCAAAGGTTGCTTGTCAATAGGAAGCGTTGGCCAGGTGTCTATTACTACGAGAGTAGGTCTAAACGTTACCGTGGTAAGCCGGACGTTTGTTACCATATCGCCTACCGTTTAGACGGTAAACTCAAATGGGAGAAGGTCGGGTGGATGTCCGAGAAATATACCCCTCAGATTGCCGCTGACCTTCGCTCTGACCGCTTGAAGAAGGCTCGGCATGGGGAGGAGGTTAAAACCCATAAAGAGCTTCGTGAGGAGAATCGTAAAGCCAATGTCCTTTTGAGTGAGATTGCCACCGAGTATTTCAAGATTCGTGGTGAAGCTTCTAAAGGAGCGAAGATTGACAAGGGAAGATATGACAACCACATTGCCCCTGTGCTTGGCTCTCGGCCCGTGAAGAAGCTTAGCCCGTTGGATATGGAGCGGATAAAAAAGAAAATGGATGGAATGTCTGCCGCCTCCATCTGGGGCGGTTTGGAGATAACCCGCCGGATTATCAACTTCGGGGTCAAAAATGGCCTTTGTGAGCCTCTGGGATTCACGATCCAGATGCCCAAGCGTGATAATGAAGTGGTCGAATACCTCACTCCTGCCCAACTCAAACGATTTTTGAAGGTTCTCAAGGAATGGCCCGCGCAGGACGTTTGTCGAATGCTTCAAATGGCAATGTTCACAGGTATGCGCCGGGGCGAGATATTCAAGCTTGAAAACAGAGATGTAGACTTTCAACAGGCACTCATAACCTTGCGTTCCCCCAAAGGGGGAAAGACTGTCTCAATCCCTATGAATAAAATGGCTAAGAAAGTGCTCTCTGCACAAATCAAGTGGCGTAATGAGCATTCCCCTCAGTCTTCATACATCTTCCCCGGAAAGGGCGGCGTAATGAGAACCGCTTGCACTGCGGTTACAAGAATCAAAACCAAAGCAAAGCTCCCCAAGGAGTTTAGAATCTTTCACGGACTTCGTCATCATTTTGCCGTGACCCTTGCCAACTCAGGCGAGTTCTCATTGGATATGATTGGGGAGTTGTTGACTCACAAAGATTCCTCAATGACGAAAAGGTATGGTCAATTCCTACCTGATACGAAGAAGCAGGCCAGTGATCGGGCTGCCGAATTGTTGATGGGATAATACAGGTAGTGTCGTAAGCGTTAGGTTGGTCGCAAGGAGAGATAATGCCAGAATTCCCTATACACTATGGACAAATTGAAGTGAACGATCCTGGGATTAATCGTGTCATTTCAATCGCATTGTCTGGGTTGATGTTGTTTCCAAAAGAAAAGGACAAGCATAAGCTTGGGCACTATAAGGCAAGGTGTCTTTTACAATCGGTTCCCTTCTTAATTGATCATGGTGGCTATTCAAAAGAAAGAGCTGGTAGTGTACTTGTTCCTTTGGTTGAGGAGTCTTTCGGGACGTGGGAGAACTTTATGTTTTTTCTACTTTCCAAGAGAATTCCAGGTGAGGGGAAGGGCTCATTACAGTCTTTTGCACATCAGGGGTACATTGCCGGTATGATTTTTTTAGAAGTCTTTGTGAATCGGGTCGGATTAAAAGAAGCTGTTGAGAAGATTATTGATAGTGCTAAAGAGCAAAAAATGCTTGAAGAGTTCGGTACTAGTGCTGAGAATCTTATTAATAACGTTTGGGCTTCATGGAAACCAGTCGCCCACCTCTGGGCCGCTTTAACGTGGTATGAAATGCCTGAACCAGATGATAGTTATATCGCACTTGATCGTATTGTTCCAAAACAAGGGAGCCCTAGTAGTCTTGCCGAGGGATTAATGGGTTTTCTTGAACTTGCCCAATATTACTATGACTATTCGGTTGAGCATAAGATAAAGTTCAAACAGTCTTCTCGAGTATTGGTTGATTCAGAACGTGCTTGGAATGTCGTATTCATTAGGTAGCCAACAACTTCGCATAAGGCATCGTTGAAATGTCTAACTACTATTTTTTCTAACCATAGTAGACTGCCTTGGACAGTCGCCTATCGTCATGTTGAATTAACCAACATGGAGGTAGATCGATGTCAAAATTATTCAGTACTATTGATGCAGCTGACTACTTGGGCCTAAGTCCAGGGACGCTTGAGGTTTGGCGGTGCCATGGTCGAGGGCCACAGTATTCCAAATTGGGCCGCAGAGTGATGTATGATCAGGTCGATTTAGACTTGTTTGTGAACTTGGGAAAAGTTCATACAACTGACTCTTTCGAACATGAAGATTGCCTCTCCAGAAAAGGCGGGGGCTCATGTTAATGAAAAAAGAAAAGGGAGTTGAGAACGCCGGCAAGCAGGTCTCAACCCCTCTGATTCCCCAGCTGAATGTAGACGGGAATATTATTTATCTTCCTGCAAGAGCGAGAAAAGATCAAGCCCCTGCTTTTGTTCATTTGTTTATCCCTTTACCTTGGTTTGGTCCAAAAATTCTCGATGTGATTAGAGAGAATAATGAATTGAGTTTGCCAGAAAGGGCGATTTTACGTGAACTAGTGATCTGTGCGGGCCAAGACGGTCGTTGTTTTCCCGGACAAAAGTATCTTTCCAAGAAGATTGGGATTTGTGAAAGAACCGTCCGAAATGGCTTGAGTAATCTTCGCTCTAAAGGGTTTGTTGTATGGAAGAATGAAGCAGGAATGGTCAATTCCTATTATTGCGTTTTCCATTCATCTTACCTCACCTTACCACGGCAAACGTTCCCGCATACTCAGGAATACATTGCCGCTCCCTCAGGCAAACCAAGCAGCCCTCTCAGGCAAACTTTGCTGTCGAATTCCTTAAGTAATGACCTTACTGAAAAGCCAAAAGAAACAATTAGTGATCCTTGTTTTTCTTCTCTTAAGGAGCAAGAGGTTAACGCTGTCGGTGAAATGATTAGAATTGTTTCCAACACAAAAGATAGCCCGAAAATGTGGGCACGGGCTACTGCAAAGGCTTTTGCAAATGGTTCTGGATGTCTGAAGAGTCTCAAAAAACAATACGACGAGGCCCTAGTCGTTGCCCATCGCGATAAAGAGAAATCTCAATGGGATTTATTGATCAAAAAATGCCTGGAGAATCACGGTTTTGAGAAGTTTTTAAAAGACATGAAGGCTCTCACTAATAGTATCTATGTGACAGTAGATGATGTCGATATTCCGCACGTATATATTGAATCATTCTTGAAAAATATTGGAGAAAAATAATGACGTATCCACAAAAAACAGCTGCTGCCGTTGGCGCGTTTCCAATTGCAGTTCTAATCTCATTTAAATTGCTGTCTGGTTATTGGGGCGGATGGCTAACTTTCTTCCCTTTATCAAAAATTGTTGGCTGGCTTTATTACGATATTGGCTGGTGCCCTGCTTGGTTGGTCGATTTTAACAATCACGCTCATGAGGTTGTGACACAAGTATATTTTTGGCCTGAACCTCGTCTTTATTTGCTCTTTGGTTGTGCGCTCGGACTGGCGGCATTCGTTTGTATTTTCATGGCCTTGGAGGAGCTGTTCCCACCGCCAAATGTTGAAAAAACACACAAAGCGGGAATGCAATATTTAAGGCCGAAAGCATTTTCAAGATTGGTCGCAAAGCTAAATAAAAAGAATAAACGATTTACACCTGGGTTCAAAATCCATCCTGGACAGTCTGGCGGGATACTTGGAAAATCTTTTGGGTCCATACAACTCTCTCTGGACGCTGAGGCAGAGCATTTCTTAAGTATTGGAACGACTGGGGCTGGTAAGACAGCAGCAATTTTAGCTAGTTTTATCAATTATATATCCCGTTTGAAAAATGGGCTGTGCGTTATTTTTGACGTTAAAGGTGATTTTACTGAAGCATTGGCCGAGTACTCAAATGTTACTCTTATGGCTCCGTGGGACGAAAGAGGACTGCGTTGGGATATTTCAAAGGAAATTCAGCACCCAAAGGATTGTGAAGTCTTGGCATCGGCCTTGGTGTTTAAGACCGGAGCAACCGACAAAAGTGGAGGAGGCAAGGATGATTTCTTTGTGGAACAGGCAAGGCTCGTCTTTCAGTCGATCATGCAATGCTTATTCAATGACGGCAAATTGACCTGGACGAATCTCTCAGCATTTACCACCAATATTGACTTACTCATTGGTCAGGAGGTCGATGGTGAATGGGCCCCTGGATTGTTGGGGCGGTATGAGTCGGCACGTCCGGCGCTTGATGCGATAGCTCGTGGCTCTGACCAAACTCAAGCCACTTGGACCACGTTGCAGAACTCAGTGGGAAAGTGGGTTAGAGACGCCGCTGCGGCCTTTGGGAAGGATCCTGACTGGTCTTTGAGTCAGTGGCTCCAAACTCCTGAAAACAATGTACAGTTTCTAGTTATTCAGTTCAATGAAACCTTTGAGAATCTGTCCAAGGCAATGGCCTCTGCCATGGCTAGCCTAACCATAAAGCGCGTACTGCAAATGCCTGAAGGGGATAATTGTATTTGGCTGCTCATGGATGAAGTTGCAAATTTCCCACGTATTCCAAACCTTAAGCGTGGTCTGACTTTGGGTAGGGACCGGGGCCTCAGGTGCGTGGTCAGCACTCAGGACGTGACGCAGTTGGAGCAAAAGTATGGGGAAAAAGATTGTAAAACAATCTTGAACCAATGCAACAATCAAATCTGGCTCAGAGCGAACGATCATGAAAACGCCAAGAAAGCCTCGGAATCACTTGGGACTCATGAAGTTGAGGTGCAATCTCGGGGGCACCAGTTTCAAGGCCAGGGGCAAGGCATAGGAGTGAATAATGATAACAGCTCAGTCAATTATTCTTTGCAACGTGAAACCGTTGTTAATCCTGGCGAAATAATGGGGCTCAGGCATTCCCGCGACCTCAAAGGAGGTGGCGCGGAAGGGTTTTTAAGAGTTAGCGGGGTTCCAGCGATAACTCAACTTCATTGGCCGAGGATGCCGCTGAAAAAGATATTCCAAAAAGAAAAGCTTGCAACATGGGTTTTCAACCACGAAAAGCCGGTGAGTTAGAAAATGAAAAAAATCAATTGGATTTCTGTAGTCGGCCATGCACCTTTGGTGATTCTAGCTGTAAATTTGGCGGTGATAGTGATTATGGGGCTAGTCTTCGGTGGAGGTGAAGCTCCCTCTGACTTATTCGTTCCAGATCCTTCATTAGCTCCTCAGGCGGTTAAATGATGCAGGTGTGGCTTAGTATTCGTCGCGAGTTGGTGAAGCCTCTCAATATGGTCGAGCACTCGATACATTTTGGCAGAACTTGGGCTTGTGTTTGCGGTGGTACTGTCCATCATTCTCCAATTGAGGAGGAGCAAGAGGATTGCTCCTTGACTCTCGGTGCATGTGGGGTGTGCAGGAAGCTCTTCCACATTCATGAGTTCTTAGGCCTGACTGTGTTGGTGGATACTCCCTCGCCCTATGAATGTGGAGGATAGCTTGGCGCGGTTTGAAGAAAGAGCAAGCTGTGTTTTCGGTACCCTAAAACTGCTTGCCAGGGGGGGCTATCGCTCCCCCCTGGACCCCCTTGAACAAGGAGAGCCACATGCATTCTACGAGGCGAAAAGGTGGGCGGCCGCCAGTTCTGGAAGAGGATAGACGTCGCCATCAAATAAAATTGTCTTTGACCAATCGAGAATATTCTAGAGTGATTGACTTGTCAGAAAGATCGGGGAAGAGGCCTAGCTTGCTTGTCCGTGAAATGGCTTTGAAATGTCGGGTTGAAGTTTTACCTGAGATTAATAAATCAGTTGTAGCCGAATTGGGTCGGGTCGGCGGCCTCATCAAGATTCTGGTCATGCAGGGGCGTGAGGGGCAGAGACATCTGAGCATAGAGCAAATCTCTTGGCTTAATGGCGTCGTTAAGATGATCAAAGAAATACGCGCCATGGTTGTCAGCAAATGATTGGAAATATCACTCAGGGTAAAGGATTCGGGGGGTGTGTGCGGTATGTGGCTGAAAAACGAGGTTCTCGTTTGGAGGCAACAAATATGTTGTGTGACACCCCATCTGACTTGGCTAAGGAGTTCAACCAAACACGCGATCTATATGAGGGGCAGGGTAAAAACGCGGTGTTTCATGTCTCACTCAACCCTGCTGAGGGTGATAAAATACAAGATGCCCGGGCCTTGGCAGAGGATTATATGCGGGAGATGCAAATGGACCCGGATAAGCACGAGTATGTCCTCTACAAGCATATCGACACTGGACGCCCTCATTACCATTTGATTGCTAGTCGTGTCGGACGAGATGGGAAAGAATTCTGGAACGACAAGTTTTCCAAGAGACGCAACATGGACGCCATGCGTGAGTTAGAGATTAAACACGGGCTCAAGCGCATGCCTAGCAAACAGAAGGGGCAAGGCCGGTCGCAGAAGATAGAGGAGCAATACCAGGCCAATAAAGCGGGGCTAGACCAGCACCCTAAGGAAACAATTCGGTTGGCTGTAGATCATGCAATCAAGGGTTGTGATGGGACGAAAGCAGCCTTTGAGAGGTGGCTTGATCAGGAGCATCAAATAGAGGTGAACTGGAGAACTAAAAGAGACGGAACCATAAACGGAGTTTCATACCGCCTAAAAGATGCCCCAAAGGGGCAGGGGATCGCTGATAGGTATGCCGGAGGTAGTCTTGGAAGGGGGTATGCCTGTGGAGCACTGGAAAGCCGTCTGGAACAAGTCGGTCGCTATGAAAAGGATGTGTGCAGAGATATTCAAATTGAATTGAATGATCTTCTTAAATCGTCATTCAGAAACGGAGTGGGACGGTCGGCAAAAGAAGGTAGGGGAAGAGGGATGTGATGTATTTTGCAGTCATTTTGTATTACAAAGTGACGCTATGTGTCTGCTTCGGGTGTTCAAAGATTATTGCTAAGGAGCTATGAATGGCTAATGAGCTAGAGAGTATTATAAAGGATTTTTGGGAAGTTGGTGCTGAGGTTTTACCAAAGCTTTCTTCAATGAATCCTAAAAAAAGAATCGCAAAGTTTGTAGGTATATATTCGGAATTTTTAGTGCATGCTGATTCGATCATTCAAGGTGAAATCAATGGCGTAAATGTAAAATGCAAAGAAGGGTGCAGTTATTGCTGCGATCACCTCATTGTTGCAAACACTGGTCAATTGGTTGTTATTAACGAATATCTTAATGAATACCCACTTGTGAGAGAGGGTTTTATTCCAAAATATCCGCAATGGGATGATGCTTTTGAACCTTACAGAGAGGCTTTTTGGTATAGTGTCAGCCGATTGAAAACTGAAAAAGCAACTTTCGATTATATCTCAAGTGTTTTTAGCTCTCCATGTCCATTTTTAGATGATGGGAAGTGTTCAATCTATGAGGTTAGGCCAATTATGTGTAGAAGTTGGTATTCGAAACGAAAGTTTACTTCGTGCAAATATAATAGTAAAATAAAGAAGTTAGAGATACAATGTGAAGAAGAAATTGTTCAAAAAATTTTAGCATTAGAGCATTATTTTTTAGCTCAGTTTGGTATGCGAGAAGTACCGCCTGGTGCGGGGATAATGACATTGCCTCATGGTATTTACTATATGAAGGAATCGGCACGGTTTATGGCGGGGCTAAGGAGTAAAATGAGTTGATAGCCTTTAAGAGTAGTAAAAAAGAAGCGCGTAGAGTCGGTTGGCTTTACGTGCTTCTTTTGTTTGGTGTTATATATTGAGTTTGGTAGATCATTAATGGTCTTACTAAGAAAAAACAGTTGGTTGAATCATTTTGATCGTTGCTATGTCTCTATCTATGCGATATGTGAAAATGTATAAAATGATGCGTTTGAATCTTCATATATACGAAAACTGAGAGTTGGTGCTGCAAATGCCTTGGAGTAATGATCATGTACAGTGGCTTAAAGATACTGGAGAGCGGTTGGCAACTGCGGATGGTAAGGATGTTGAAGTGTGGGAGTTTTGTCATCAGGACGATGATGAAATGCTTACAAGATGGGCGAAACACTTTAGAAATCATTACTGTTTAGATTCTGAAATTGACTTTTATTGCCGGGGTATTGGATGCACACGAACTGAATATTTAGATGACATCAAATTCCCAGATCCCAAAGCGGCACCAGGGCCGAGTATCCGATCTGGTGACTTTAGTGAGGTGTTGGTAGCTGACTTCCTCGAATACATACTTGGATTTTGGGTTCCTAGGACCCGATATGGCGATAAGACCGTTCGTAATGAATCTACGAAGGGCACAGATCTTATTGGATTCTATTTTGAAAAAGATGGAGAGCATAGTCTGAATGATAGGCTCGCTCTTTTTGAGGTTAAGGCTCAATATTCTGGGAAAAAAGCAGATGAACGGCTTCAAGATGCCGTTGATGGGTCTATAAAGGACATAGCAAGGAAAGCAGAGTCGTTGAATGCCATCAAACAAAGGCTTTTTACCAAAAAAGACATTGATGGCGCAATAAAAATTGAGCGATTCCAGAACCAAGCAGATAACCCGTATCAAGATTTTTATGGAGCTGTTGCTCTTTTTGAAAATGCGGTCTTTGATAAGGAGACCATCTCTACAACTGATTCGTCTTCACATCCACACTTAGCAAACCTTAAGCTTGTGGTTATTCGAGGAGAAGACATGATGAAGCTTGTGCATGCGTTGTATAGGAGGGCTGCAGATGAGGCCTGAAAATAGCTCTAATCGTCTTCTCGGGGTAACTCAGTCTAAGGCGAAGATGATAGAGTACAATGTGCCCGAGGAAGACCAACAGATTAATCTGGCTGTACACCCTTCAATGTTATTTCCTTTGTCGATAGGTCTACTTGGTGACTTGGCTGCAAGTATTAATGAAGAGAGACCTGGCGAACTTGTCTCGGAAGTGAGAGAGCATCTTATATTTTCAGCAAAATTTTTTGATGCCTATATGCAGTCAAATATGCATGGAGAGTTAAAAGATTATCTGGTTCTTCTTGGCTCAGCTTCATATTATCTTTGTGACTTGCCTGGTAGTTCCTCCGTTCTTGGGGGAATGCTGCCAGTTGAGATTGATTTGGGGTGTGAAGGGATAGAATACGCTCTTCAGTGGATTCTGAAGAGCGGCTACATGCAGAATCCTATTGAGATTGGAGGTGTATACGCTTCATCAATTAATGCGATTTCGATGCTTCTTGTCCAATATTTCAAAGAAGGGCTGGGGGGAGAGCCTCTGGTTGCATCTTGTGCTGAACTGAGAATGGCAGCTTACACTTCAGGGACAGCTAGGGAATTATTATTAGCTGACATATTATCTGCTTTAGTTCGCAAAAAAATTCAGAATTCAACTTGGAACTCTCTCCCAGAATACTCCGGTATGCCAAAGGACGTGTGGAGTCCAGTTCTTCAAAAAGACACATTCATTAAAGAACTATGGCCAGCACAACACCTGTTAGGAGAGCAAGGTGTATTTAGGGGCGAATCTGCCATTGTTCAAATGCCAACAAGTGCCGGAAAAACTAAAGCGACCGAATTGGTTATTCGAAGTGCGTTTTTATCAGGAAGGACTAATCTCGCCGTGATTGTCGCTCCATTTAGAGCGTTGTGTCATGAGATTAAGAATAGCTTAGTTGCTGCATTTAAAGGTGAGGCAATTAAGGCCGATGAACTTTCTGACGTAATACAGGCTGATTTTGATATTGATGAGTTGGTAGAGCAGCATCAAGTGGTTATTGTTACGCCTGAGAAGCTTGTTTATGTCCTGAGACATTCGCCAGAACTCGCAGATTTTATAGGCCTCATTGTTTTTGATGAAGGTCATCAATTCGATAATGGTAAACGAGGCATTACCTATGAACTGCTGCTGACTTCCCTGCGTGCCATGTTGCTTGAGCATACCCAGCAAGTTCTTATATCCGCAGTGATTAGTAATGCGGCATCTGTTGGAGAATGGCTTAACGGCCATCAAAAAGTTGTGGAAGGAAGTTACCTTAATCCCACTCACCGTTCTATAGGTTTTGCTAGTTGGTTAGATCGCTTAGGCCAAATCAGATATGTGGATGAAAAAAATGCTGATCAGGAACTTGTTTTTGTTCCTAGAATAATTGAAAAAATAGAACTGGCCAAAAGAGGTATGGAAAGAGTTCCACGGTATTTTCCAGTAGAGTCCGATGGTAAATCTATTGCCTTATACCTCGCCTTAAAGCTGGTACGCAACGGAAGCATCGCAATCTTTTGTGGTCAAAAAACAACTGCATCAAGTCTTTGTGATATGGCGGTTGATGTTATTGGGCGTGAAGTTCCTATGGCTTTACCCCTGCAATTTTCCGATCATAATGAAGTCGCTCGATTGTTTTCATTACATGTTGAAAATTTAGGGAATGCTGCCTCTGCGACCCAAAGTGCGGCGCATGGCATTTTCTCCCATCATGGCAATACTCCCCAAGGGATTCGCTTGGCTGTTGAGTATGCTATGAGCAATGATTTAATTAGATTTGTCGTCTGTACTTCAACTTTGGCACAAGGGGTCAACCTGCCAATCAAATATCTTATTATGACCAATTTTTATCAAGCTGGTGAGCGTATCAAGGTGCGAGATTTCCACAATTTGATAGGTCGTGCCGGGCGTTCAGGTATGCATACTGAAGGGAGCATCCTGTTTGCTGATCCTAAAATTTACGACAGACGAAGAGCTTTTAGAGAAAGCTGGAGGTGGCAACAGGTTAAAGAGCTTCTAGACCCATCCAATTCAGAGCCCTGTATTAGTAACCTATTGTCAGTTTTTGAGCCGATTAAAAGTGATGATGAAAAAACTACATTAGTTATGAATGCCCTCGATTTTGCTACTCTTTACGTAAATTCTCCAGAGCAGATTCCAGACTTTACTAAAAGTGTGGCAGATATGCATGGAGACAAGGGATTCTCTGTAGAAGGGGTTCGTGCGCAGATATCTTGGAGAATTGGCTTGATCTCTGCTCTTGAGAGCTTTCTTTTGTCTCATTGGGAGGAGTATGGAGACGATGGTGTCTCTGGTTTGGCAGAAGAAACATTAGCATACTACTTAGCTGATGCTGATAAGAAGGAACATATACGGTCTTTGTTTAGGCTGCTCTCTGGTAATATCGCGAAGACAATTGAAGATGACAAGCGAAAGAAAATGTATGGTAAGGTGTTATACGGCATTAGAGACGCAGCAAAAATAGAGCGTTGGGTTGAAGAGAATATTGATGAAATACAATCAATTGAAAATCATATCCAGTTTATGGAGTTGATTTGGCCTCTTTTAATAGAGCATGTTTCAAATAAAATGTTCCATAAATTCGATGATAAAAACGTCTTGTTTTGGCTCGCTGTTCAATGGATGGAAGGGAAATCCTATGGTGGGTTGTTGGCTACAGCTGATGTCAATAATGCTAGGATAATATGGGGCCAGCAACGTAGAGTTGTTACAATTAACCACATTGTTGAAGTGTGCGAGCATGCATTTTCATACGATGGTGCGTTGCTTTTGGGAGCGATTGCTGAATTCGTCGAGTTGTTTGATTTGGATGATGCTGATTACGAGGTTGAAAAACTTAAAACATATCAAAAGAGGTTTAAATATGGTCTTCCGTCAGCTTGTGCTGTTTCCTACTACGAATTGGGATTTGCAGATCGGGTCATAGCTCAAACTCTATCGGATACAATTCAACCGGCTACATGTTACAAAGCGAGCTTGATCAGTAAATTGAAGGAAAACCGAGAGTTTTCTTTTGAGACTATTGCCCCGTATCCAGAGTATTATAGGCAGCAAATGATTGATATTATTTCTTAGTCATTCTGTTGGGCCTAAAATATTTGGCATCTTGCCATGTGTACAGTAAAGCTTATTGGAGCGTTAACCTCTATCTCCTGCCACACTCGCTAAAGCTGCTTTTAGGACTTGAAAGCAAACTTTTGCAGTGTGCTCATCTGGAAAAAATCCGGACATCATTTGTTGATATGGATGGATATAATTTCGAAAATCCCGCAAGCCATGCCCAAATTTTTTAATATCTGGCTCAATAACTCCAACTGCACACGAAACGTCAATTAAGCTTGCTAAGCTCCATTCATTGAATCGTTTTACTTTGTCTTCTTGGGTTTTAGGACTCGCAGGGCATGAGTTGTAAAGCGCTGGTTCATTATTGGCTTTTCCTAACAAAACAGCTTCAAGGACACTCCCGCATAGAAAAATGACCGATAGGTGCGCACCTGCTTTAAGGGCAGTTCTTGCTTCATCAAGGCGCATTTCAATAATTGCGACCAAGGATCTTTCAATAGGTAATTTACTAAGGTTAGGAATTTCAAATTCTTTGTCGAGGAAGGATGTTTTAGTGTCTGCGTTTTCTTTTTGATATACTCCTTTCAGTCGCGAGACTATTTGTTTTGATTTATCTAACACCTGAGTGTCTGGTTTTGTCCCATTCAAAACACAGCTTGCTTCATATGATTCAAGCATCTCGTCTAGGATTTGACCTACAAGAGTGTCGTTTTCTTGCTCCCAAAAAGAGCGCATTTTTTTCGCTTTTGAAGTCCCTATTGTTTGGTACTTTGGAGAGTGAATGGCGATGTTGTGCCTTTTAAAGAATGCCCCAAAGGATGAGTCCGTGTAATCTAAAACAAAACCTGTCTGCATCCCAAGTATGTTTTCAAGGTAACGTTTGTCGACATCTGTAAGACTACTCACGATAGCTTCTCCCCGATTATCAGAATAAGTGATTTATTTTAATGAGTATCGTTCTTTATCGGTCAGAATTATTTTTTAAATCTATATAAGCTTGTTCACGAGATGAATGACATGGATAGGTAAAAGAATCCACCCAAACCTATGTTGGCGATAGGGATACAACGGGGGCGCGTGTTAGCAATAGGTTAGCAAGAACAAAAAAGGGTTTATGACGATTTGTCATAAACCCTTGATTTATCTGGTCGGGATGAGAGGATTTGAACCTCCGATCTCTGCGTCCCGAACGCAGCGCTCTACCAGACTGAGCCACATCCCGCTGTCGAGAAAGGGATTTAGCCCCTCACAAATAAAAAGGCAAGATAAAATTTCAAGTTTTTTCAAGTTGTGGACAAAGGCCATAAACCCGCCTAAGATTGGAGATTGAATGACAAAATGATTTCCGTACAGTGATAGAGCCAGATACTGCGGAATCACTGCCGGATATTGGCCGGTAGGAAAGATGGTAAGGAGTGGGATACGTGATTAAAGTTCTCGTTGTTGATGATTCCGCTTTCATGCGGAAGGCCATCAGCACCATGCTCGACAAAGATCCGGGTATCAGCGTGATCGGTGTGGCGCGTAATGGCCAGGAAGGCCTTGAAATGGTGCGTGAACTCAATCCTGATGTGGTTACCATGGACATCGAAATGCCGAAAATGGACGGGTTGACCTCCCTCAGGCATATCATGATGGAATCACCGCGCCCCGTTCTCATGGTCAGTTCCCTGACCACCGAAGGAGCCGAGGCGACGCTGAAAGCCATGGAGCTTGGTGCAGTTGATTTTATTCCGAAGCAGCTTTCTAAAGTCTCTCTCGATATTATCAAGATTGAAAAAGACCTCATTGAGCGGGTCAAGACTGTGGCCCTGCGCAAAATGCGTCATGTGGTTCGACCTACCGCTCGAAAAAAGAAAGCACCTTCTCTTGTACGACCTCGGATTGGGGGGCGTCCTGTTCGCGATGTCGTCGCAATCGGGGTGTCTACCGGTGGACCGCCTGTCGTTCAGAAAATTTTATCCTCTTTTCCCGCTGATTTTCCAGCTGGGATTTTGATCGCTCAACATATGCCTGCGGCTTTTACGGGGCCATTTGCCGAACGTTTGAACGGTGTCAGCAAAATAACCGTCAAGGAAGCGCAGAATGGCGATGTCTTTCGTCCTGGACATGCCTATGTGGCCCCGGGAGGGCGGCATGTTGTTCTGGATCAGAAAGTCAGCCGAATTGACGTGGTGGTGACCGATCGACCCCGTGACGCTTTGTACAAGCCTTCAGCCAACGTACTGATCAGTTCCGTGGCCGAGGCCGTTGGCAAGCGAGGGCTTGGTGTTCTCTTGACCGGTATGGGGAATGATGGATGTGAAGGGATTCGGGACCTCAAGGAACGGGGAGGGCGTGCCTTGGCGCAGAGTGATTCAACCTGTGTCGTCTACGGGATGCCGAAATCCATTGTTGATGAGCAGTTGGCGGACGAGATCGTTGATCTGGATGATATGGCCGAGGCCATTATGGCAAATTTGTATAAATAGAATCGTGTGAGTGACGCTTACTGTCTGTATGGGGGACTGGAATCATGGTGGAATGCTCTGAATATATTGTGCTTTTAGGAAGTGACAACAAGGAAGTTGTTCGGGAAAGTGCGTTCAAGGCAGGCGAAAATAATTGTGTCGAAGCCGTGCCTAAATTGGCAGAATTACTTCAGACACATCATTTGGGTATTCAGGAAGCCGTTGACAGCTCTTTGCGCAAGATCGGTGGAAAGGATGTCGTGTTGGCTGTCATTCCTTTGCTGCGTTCCGATGAAGCCCCGGTTCGTAATTTGGCCATGGATATCCTGCGAGAAGTCGGTCATCAAGACATCGGGTCTCTTGTTGATCTGATCGATGATGCGGATGCGGATATTAGAATTTTCATTTCGGATATTCTGGGATCGACCAAAAGTCCTTTGGCGGTGCCTCCTTTGTGCGACGCTTTGCTGAAAGACCCGGAAGTCAATGTCCGGTATCAGGCTGCCGTGAGTCTTGGAGAGTTGGGCATGGACGAAGCCATTCCCAGTTTGAACAAGGCCATCGGCGATGAGGAGTGGGTTCAGTATTCGGTGATCGAGGCCTTGACGAAGATCGGGCACGCCAGTTCTGTGGACGCTCTGGTCAAGGCGTTGGATACCGCTTCAGATCTGGTGGCCTCCATGATTATCGATGCTCTCGGTGAATTGGGCAATGTCAAGGCGGTGACCATGTTGCTCAGGCGGATGAGCGATTCTCCAACCGCCTTGCGGAACAAGATCGTCAAGGCCGTGGTCAAGATCCTTGGTGGAAAATCCCTGACTCTCTTGAGTTCTGATGAACGCGAACGGTTCCGCCGATACTTGTTGGTGGCCTTGCGGGACGAAGATGTGGAAATTCAGGACGCTGCCATTCAGGGGTTGGCCTATGTTGGAGGCGAAGAGGCATCCAGAGGTATTCTTCAGATTGCCGGAGCCTTGGATCAGGATCGGGATCAGGACCGATTGCAATCCATTATCGCTTTCCTGGCTGAGATAGGGATGACCGAAGCCCTCAAGGAGGGGGTGCTCGGAGATGATCCCGGCGTGGCAAAAGTCGCTGTGCAGGTCTTGTCGCAAATCGCGCCGAGCGAGTGTGTGGCACAGAATGATGTGTGTGGTGTGCTGATGGATGCGTTTTGGAAAGTCGCTCTTCCGTTGCAACGGCAGATTGTCAGCGCCATTGCCCAGCGGGGACGTCCCCAGACCAAGGATTTTTTCATTCGAGTTTTGGCTGACCACACGGACGGAACCGTTTTGAAAAGTGCCGTTTATCTTTTGGGTGAAAAACTTCAATTGGCTGAAGTTACCGAAAATATTTTCCCGTTATTGCATCATCAGTACGATGATGTGAAGGAAGCGGCTTTGGATGCCTGTATAGCCATTGGCACTCAGGACGTGCAGAAACGGTTTCAAAAAATGTTTGTCAGTGACAATGCGGTGGAGCGGCTTATGGCCGCGTATGCCTTGGGCAAGTTTGAGTCCGAGGATAATCTCGCGATTCTCCAGCGAGCGGTGGAGGATGAGGAGTCGGATGTCCGTCGGGTCGCTATCGAAGGATTGGCTTCTTTTACGGAATTCAGGGACGCATGGCTGCCTCTGGTCTTGCAACGGTTGAATGATGAAAGCAAGGATGTGCGCCTGACAGTCGTCGAGACGTTGGGGCAGAATTACGATGGGGAAACCTTGCCACATCTTATTGATACATTGGATGATGAAGACGATTGGGTCAAAATTCGGGCCATGGACGCTTTGGGTGAGCATGGCGCGCAGGAGGCAGTGCCTCTCATGATCGATATGTTGCAGGATTCCAATCGATTCGTGGTGATGAAGGCCGTGGAAGCCTTGGGGAACATCGGCGGACCGAAGGCCTTTGCCGCATTATTGCAGGTGACCAATAGCGATGAATATGAATTGGTGAGTGCTGCCGAGGAAGCCATTCTCCGGATTCAGGAAGCGCAGGAGTAAGGGGGGGCATGTCGTCTTTATTTTCCAAGACTATATCGCTTGGCAAGACTCTCAAGATTACTGACCAGGAATTTCTTCATCTGCGAGATTACATCTATGCGGAATGTGGAATATTTGTGGCTGATAACCGGAAATATCTGATTGAAAACAGATTGGGAAATCGGCTGAAGAAGTTGAATCTCAAAAATTTTGATGAATATTACAATCTACTTCGGTTTGATGCCTGTCGGGCCGCTGAAATCAAAAAGCTTTTTGAAGTTATTACCACAAATGAAACCAGCTTTTATCGGAACCCACCGCAACTTACGGTGTTTCAGAAAGAAATATTGAGCGAGGTGGTGGGGAGGTGTCGGCGAAATGGGAAGAAATTGCGTATCTGGTCGGCAGGGTGTTCCACTGGAGAGGAACCGTATACCATTTCCTTGATCGCGCATGAGTTGCTCAAAAGTGAGATTGGGGCCTGGGATATCCGAATTACGGCAAATGACCTTTCAGAGCGGGTGTTGGAGTCTGCCCGACGCGGTGTGTACAATGATTATACGCTCAGAACGACTCCGCCGGAGATTCTTTCCCGGTATTTCGACAGGGATGAGGGGCTGAACAAGATCAAGCCCGAAGTCAAACGACTCGTCAGTTTCAGCCAGATCAATCTCAAGGATCGGATGCAATTGAAGCGGGTTGAGCGATCGCAGATTATTTTTTGCCGAAATGTCATCATCTATTTTGACGATGCCATGAAGAAACATGTTATCAACGCATTCTATGACAATTTGCTCCCGGGCGGGTACTTGATTATCGGGCATTCCGAATCGTTGCACACTATTGCGCGCGCATTCAAGCCCATTCATTATCCCGGAGCGATCATTTACAAGAAGGAAGAATAAAATGATTCTGTCACTATATGGAATTGATTATTGGGAAAAGGCCATGCTATTCAGGGGGAGTCATGTCTAAACATATTCTGATAGTGGACGATTCAAAGACTGTACGGAATCTTGTTGCATTCATTATGAAAAAAGAAGGCTTCAAGGTGACGACAGCGGAAGATGGTTTGGATGGCCTTGAAAAGCTCTATAGCTTGACAGAGGTCGACCTTATTGTTTCGGATGTCAATATGCCACGTATGGATGGATTGACGTTTATCAAAACAGTGAGAGAACAGGCGGCATATCGGGATATTCCTATCGTGGTGCTTTCAACAGAAGGACAGGATCGCGATGTGGAGACCGGGTTGATCGTTGGGGCGAACCTGTACATGATTAAACCTGCACAGCCTGAAAAACTTGTAAGAAATGTCAAGATGCTGCTGGGGTAGGGCTTTTTTGCTAACGGCTTTGTGATGAAAACACAGCCAAGACGGCAGTGACGGTTTCGTTGGTACGGGTGCAACGGGACGGTGTTGCCAGAGGTATTTCGATGAGCCAGGACTTTCTTGATCCAGAAATCTTGTTCGATTTTTTTGCTGAAGCAAAAGAACACTTGGAAACCATCGAGCCAAATCTGTTGGAGCTGGAAAAAAGCCCTGACAATCTCGGTTTGCTCAATGAGATTTTCAGACCCATGCATTCGCTCAAGGGAGCGTCAGGGTTTCTTGGCCTGAACAAGATCAACGGTTTGGCGCACAAGGCGGAGAACATCCTTGATGAACTCCGTCAAGGATCAATGCAAGTGACCACTGGGATCATGGATTTGATTCTGTCGGCCACAGATGCCTTGCGAACCATGGTGGATAATCTGGAAACCAATGGTGTCGAAGGGGACGTGGATACGGCTCCCATCATCGCTCAAATCGAAGCGGCATTGGTCGGGAAAATCCCGGAGGGTGTCCCGACGGCTGAGCCGGAGACCGCCCCTGCTCAGGATGATGCCGGGGTGATCGAATCTGAACGTGTGGCGGAGGACGCTGTTTCAATGGTTGCTGAAGAACTTTTTGATCCCCAACCGGATCCTGATTTTGATACGACGCCATATGCTTTGACAACTGTCGGAGAAGGTCATTTGGCTGATTTTCTCGAAGAAGCGAACGAGATTGTGGAAAATCTCAATCGGTGCCTGCTGTCCTTGGAGGGCGAGCCGGATGGCCGAGATGAATTGATCAACGATACGTTCAGGTATTTTCACAATTTGAAAGGAAACAGCGGGATCATTGGTTTCAAGGAATTGAATTCCTTGACCCATGAAGCAGAGACGCTGTTGAACAAGGTTCGCAAGGGGGAAATCGAATCCAGTCAGGGGTTGATTGATCTTTTGTTGGCGAGTGTTGATCTCATTGAAGCGTTGGTTGGCAAGGTGAATGTCGAAACCAACAAGGTCGAACCGCTCGATACCAGCGTGATGGTGCAGGTGCTGCAAAAGGTAACGGAAGATGGTGATGCTTCCGCCGTGCTCGGATTGTTTCCCGGGTCCAAGGCGGCTTCGAGTGCCGAGACTTCGGCTCCGGCAAAAGAGCCGGATTCTTCTGCATTGAAAGAAGCTGTTTCCGCGTCAGAAGAGACATCGGTGTCGGCTGGCGAGTATGATCCGGAAGATGTTGCGCTATTCGTTCAGACGATCAATCAACAGCTGGAATCAGCCGTTGTCGCTCTTTCTCTGCTCAGAAAAGATGCCGGGCAGACCGATATCGTGGATGGATTGTTCAGGACGTTTCAGACGATTCAGAATTCCACCGGATATATGGGGTTGGATGAAATCAAGGAATACTCTTCCCGAACGGTCGGTCTGATCGATCAGGGACGGAAGACGGACATGGATTTTACCTTGATGTTGGATATCCTCGATCAGGAATTTGCGATTCTCAAGGATATGATTTTGAAGGCCTTGGAGGAACTGACTGGAAGTCCGGTCGAGGACCCGACGAAAAAAATGAACAAGCGGAAGGTTGGTTCATCGAAGAAACCCTCTCAAAAAGCGCAGCCAAGGGCTGATTCGGCATCTTCTTCGGTGTCGGCTCCTGTTGCAAAGGCACCGGAAAAGCCTGCGCCTTCTGTCCCCAAGCCCACGCCAGTGGCTTCGCCTGAGCCGATTGCAACACCTGTTGCCACGACTCCTGTCAAGGCGGGCGGGAAAAAACGCGTGGTGAATCCTTCTCCTGTCAGACCCAAGGCTTCAAGTACGATTCGTGTGGATCATCATAAGCTCGACCATTTGATGAATGTTATTGGTGAATTGATTATCAATAGAAATAGATATGCCATGCTGGCTCGTGCCCTGGAGGAAGGGCAGGAAGAAGTACACGTGGTGGCCCAGCAGTTGACAGAAACAACGTATGCCATGGCTCGTATTTCGGATGATCTTCAGGATACCATCATGAAAGTTCGTATGGTGCCTGTACAGACCGTCTTTTCCCGTTTCCCGCGTCTGGTTCGTGACTTGAGCCGCAAGTCGGGCAAGCAGGTCGAACTCATCATGGAAGGCGAAGAGACTGAATTCGATAAATCCGTGGTCGAGGAAATTGGTGATCCGTTGGTTCATTTGGTCCGAAATGCTGTGGATCACGGTCTTGAAGATGAGGCCGAGCGAGTGCGTTTGGGCAAAAAGCCCAAGGGGCATGTCTGGTTGCGTGCATACCACAAGGGCAATTCCGTTGCCATTGAAGTGGAAGATGACGGGCGGGGCATGGACCCGGAAAAGCTCAAGGCTGTGGCGATTCGCAAGGGAATTTTGACCCCGGAAGAAGCCAATGTCATGGATGATCGAGAGACGCTGGACCTGATTTTCGCTCCGGGATTTTCTTCTGCCGAAAAGGTGACGGATATTTCTGGCCGGGGTGTCGGTATGGATGTGGTCAAGACCAACATCAAGAATCTCAAGGGCAGCGTCCACACCAAGTCTGAAGTCGGGAAGGGAACCAAATTGACGCTGACGTTGCCGCTGACTCTGGCTATTATCGACGCCCTGATGGTTCAGGTTGCGGGCGATACGTTTGCTATTCCACTTGATGCGGTTTCCGAAACAACGAAGATCGAAGTGGAAAAACTGTCTGACGTCAACAATCGGAAGGCTGTCACTCTGCGGGGTGAGGTTTTGGGATTGGTGGAACTGGCCGAATTGCTCGGCCTGCCGCAATCCATGGACGACAGGGATGTTTTGCCCATGGTAGTGATTCAGGATAATGATCGTCGGCTTGGATTGGTTGTTGATAGGCTCTTGGAGCGACAGGAAATAGTTATCAAGCCCTTGGGGCAGTATCTTAACAATTTCAATTTGCAAGGGCTGTCTGGTGCCACGATTATGGGTGACGGGTCTGTTGTACTTATTTTGGACCCTCATGAAATATACAGCATTTCGACACAGCTCGGACGAAAGCAGGAAACCCTGACTGTTGCGGGCGCGTTACCAAATTCCAAGTAGTCTTTAGAAACTGAATGAAAAAGCCGGAAAGCATATGCTTTCCGGCTTTTTTTTGTCAGATTTGGTCCGGCCTCTAGAGCATGGTGAACAGATTGATGGTGGTCATGATGTTCAAGGTATGCAACAGCCAGAAGATGAGTAGGGCCACGAAAGTTAGTCCTTTGAGCCTGAGTGGTGATGCGCTGCGGGCAATAAGAATCCACAGGAGCATACAGACAACGCCCAGAGCAATGACGCCGCCCCAGGCAAAAACCAGTGGCGTGCCCAGAACCAACGTCTTGTAGGACGGCGGCAGGACGGCATACAGCCAGCCTTGACATGCCAGAAAACCGATCATCGGCAGTGTGGCCCACCGTGCAGCGAGTTTCAGAGAAAAGTTGTAATAGTCTCGGCCGAAGTCGTCCTTGTTGCGTCTCAGTACGAGGTAGGCTGCGCTCAGTGCTGCGGCCGCAGACATCGTCAGCAGGGCATACATGGTGGACATGGGCAAAATCATGCCGGCGGCAGCAGCCACGGCTGTTTCCGACGGTGTGCCATGAGACAGAGTCCAAGCTATTTTGGCAGGAATGGCCAGTGCGACACAGGTCAGAGCCGCAAGGGATGCGACCATTCCCAATGTCATGTGCAGTCCTTTGTTCGTGCGCATTTTTTTCCACGTCGTGAAATAGATGAGGCTCACAAACGCGAAGACGCCAAAGGCCACAAATGTGTCCAAAAGAGGGGAATTTAGCGAGAACAGGGCGTGGATGTATTGCGGGAACTTGGTTAGGGCCACGGCATAGGCCGCACCATCGACAATCAGAAGAAGGATGAGGAGTACCAACCCCATGGCACCGATCTGTTGGCCGTATTTGTCGAAAAAGACCCGTTTTTTGGTTTTTGCGGATATCTCACCGAGAATGGCGATCGCGGGGCTGCCTATGGCACCCATGCCGAGCAGGCTGAAAAATGCCGGGGCCAGCAGGAATGCGACCATAGTCAAGGTTTCTTGTGTATTCATGATTGATTGGAACTCCGATTTTCTGTGCATTGCCCACCATCTGTGTGCGCGTCTTTTTTTGCCTGAAAAACGTCTGTCATGCAAGGTTTGCATAGAGCCTCTCCTGAGAGAGGTTTTTTATCGATCCCTTGCAAAAAGGGCGAGTATCACTTAATTTCCTAAAGGATGTTTAATCGTGAGAATGCGGAGAAATCAATAATGGTCCAATTGAAGCTTGTTTCACTTCTTCTTGTGACGCTTTTGTTTGTCGGGTGTACGACCACCGGGAAAAATGCGGTCACGGCTTCGGCAAGTACGGAATGGCGTATCAAAAGTCTTGAAGAAGGATTTCTGAATCTTCGGGAACAGCAACGGACGATGGCGAACGAAACTGCCGTGGCAAATGCTGCAATTGAACAACAATTGGCTGATCTTGAATCAGAGATTGCGGCCCTTCGAGCGATAACTCCTCCGGTTTCATCTTCGGTAAAATCCAAGGAGCCAGTCGCGGAGGAAGCGTGGGCGACGGATTTGAAGCCCGAGGACGAAGGGTGGGTTGATGGTCAGAAATCGACAGACAAATCCGCTGTCCAGAATGATGACGAACAGCCTTGGGCCACGGTTCCACAAGCTCCTGTGATTGTCCCGGAACCCAAAGTCGTGTCCCGCCCTGTGGCCAAAGCCGCTCCCAAAGCCGCTCCCAAGCCAGTTCCTTCGGTCACAAAAAAAGCATCAGGTCCCAAGTCGTTGTATGCTCTGGGATTGTCACAGTACAATGCCGAGCAGTTTGACGCGTCTCGGGCGACATTCGATCAATTCCTTCAGAAATATCCGAACAATACGTTGGCTGCGAACGCCTTGTATTGGAAAGGCGAGACGTATTATTCTCAAAAGTCCTATGCCCAAGCCATTTTGACCTTCAAGGAAGTCACCGGACGTTTTTCAAAGCATCTCAAATCAGCCTCCGCGCTTTTGAAGATCGGGATGTCGTATGAAAACGTCGGAGATACCGAAAATGCGGTTTTTTATCTCCGTGCCCTGGTGGAGGATTTTCCCAAAAGTGATGCTGCCACTCTTGGCCGAAAGGCATTGAATCGTTTGGGAGGATAGTGACTGCGTTGCATCGGGCGGTGACTGGGGAGAGTGATTGTTGAGTGTCGTATCAAGGGACCTGTTTGAATGGACCTGCGCAAAGAATATTTCGCCTGTTTGGCATTGAAACACACGCCCCGCCTTGGTCCCAAGGTGTGGCGTGAATTGTTTGTCCATTATGACAGTGCATTCGAAGCGGTTCAGGATGCCGCCTCATGGCCTCTTTACGCCTTGGCAACACCTGCGGTGTCCCGGAATTGTGTCCAAGAGGTCTGGCGAGAAAAGGCCGAGGATGAATACAGGAAGGCCACTCGGGCAAAAATGGAGGTGGTCACCTGGTTTGATCCCCGGTTTCCCCATGCCTTGAAACACCTTTCTGACCCTCCTGCCATTTTGTATGTTTCGGGTGATGTTTCGCTTTTCGAGAATCCTGGTGTTGCAGTCGTCGGCGCGCGAGAGTGTTCTCGCCTCGGGTTGGAAACCGCTGGCCGCATCAGTGCGCAGTTGTCAAAAATTGGTATCACGGTTGTTTCCGGCCTTGCCTTGGGCATCGATCGGCAGGCGCATCTCGGAGGCCTCAAAGGGATTGGGAGTTCCATCGCCGTGCTTGGATGTGGGTTGGACATCGAGTATCCCGTGGATAATGGTGATGTTAGACGACAGCTCGACAAACAGGGGTTGGTGGTCACGGAATTCGGTCCAGGCGTGCGGCCGCGTGGTCAGCATTTCCCTGTTCGCAATCGACTCATCAGTGGCCTTTCGTTGGGGGTATTAGTGGCAGAGGCCGCCCATAACAGTGGAAGTTTGATTACCGCGCGTTTGGCTGGCGAGCAGGGTAAGGATGTTTTTGCCGTACCCGGACCGATTGGGCAGCCGACTTTTACCGGCTGTCATCGTCTGATTAAACAGGGAGCGGCATTGGTAGAGTCCGCCTCTGATATTGTGGAAATTTTGCGGTATGATTTTGTTCGAGAACTGGCTTTGATTCCTGACCCGCCTTCTGAAACGACTGAAGAAGGGGTTGACGTCAAACAGGCGAAGGTCAGGAAAAAATCGCATTCCAAGAAAAAGGAGCCCACAGCTAGGGCCTCTTCTTCTGTGGCGCGTAAGCGGCGTTCGTCCGTGGACAGGGAGGCGATGAACCTGACGGAAGAAGAGTCGAGTGTGTTGGCATTGATGGATTCTACTGACAAGATTCATATTGATGCGCTTGGACGAAAACTCGATCTTGATTCTGCTTCGATCAGCCGACTTTTGTTGATGTTGGAAATGCGGGGGGCTGTCCAGCAGTTGCCGGGTATGTGGTATGTCGTTCGAGAATCCTGATTGTCTAAAACGGATGAGAATCGTGGCGTATGGCCAGTGGGAGCGTCGTGGATTATCGAATGTCATTGGGGGGGGGCGAGTGATTCCCTTTGACAAAATTGGACAGAGTGGGCACTGAATGCGAAGTGTTGTTTCTTTTACGAAATACTGTGCTCTGAATCGGAAAATGTATGCAGAAAATACCACTTAGTCTCGCTACTCCCGGCATGAAGTTGGCCAAACCAGTGCTCAAGGACGGTGGGATGACCATCATGGCTGAAGGAATGGAGCTGACCAGCAGTCTCATTGCTCGTTTGGACTCCATGGATGTTGAGCGCATCACGGTGCAGGGGACCCCGGTGGAGATGGGGGGAGCAGGAGCCGGAACTCGGTGGGCCGAGCGTTTGGAGCGGTTGGATATTTTGTTCAGACAGTATGCCAACGACACTTGGATGACCCGCGTCAAAGGACGTATGGGACAGTATTTTCAGCTGAAGGCTGCGGCTCAGGAAGCCAGGATGCGGGCGGTTGAGTCTTCCGTTGACGATGAACATGAGAATGGAGAAAATAGGCCGAGCGTATGAGTGACGATCTGAAAACCCGTTTTCGTGGTGAAATTCTTCAGGTCAAGGATTTGCCGACCTTGCCGCATGTGTTGAACAAAGTGACCTCGCTCGTGGAAGATCCTGACGCCTCCACTGAGTCGATTGCCAAGGTTATTTCAACAGATCAAGTTTTGTCGGCCAAGGTTCTGAAAATGGTCAATTCGCCGATTTACGGATTCCCCGGGCGGATCAGTTCCATACAGCACGCTTTGGTGTTGCTCGGATTCAATGTCGTGCGGGGTATCATCATTTCCACGTCGGTTTTCGATATGATGGAGCAGTCCATGAAAGGGTTGTGGGAACACAGTCTGGGCTGTGCGACAGCCTGTACGCTCATTGCCCGTCGAGCCGGGTTTGAAGATCCGGAAGAGTACGCGGTGGCGGGGCTCCTGCATGATCTCGGCAAGGTCGTGACTGCGGTTCAACTCCCTGATGTCCATGCTTCAATTCTCAAGACCGTGCAGGCCCGACAATTCTCGTATTTTCAGGCAGAGAAGGAAGTCCTTGGGTTCGGTCATGACCGTATCAATGCGTGGCTTGCTCGCCATTGGGGATTGCCTCCCAATATTCGGGAGTCAATGAGTCGGCACCACGCTCCGCAATTGGCGGAATTTTACAAGCCCATGTGCTGCGTCGTTCATTTGGGAGATTTCCTGATTCGTCTTTTGGAATTTGGCAATTCGGGAGACGATCAAACTGCGTATTTGCGTCCCGAGGCGCTTATAGAACTCAAGTTCAAGATGTCTGATCTTGATAGGATCATGGATGAGCTGTCGGATCAGCTTGTTGAAGTCTCCGATCTCTCTTTATAATTTTAAAAATTTTTGCGAGGTCCGCTGCATGAAGCAGCCACTTGAACAGTCTCTTTTCCAACGAAAACAGCACGGATTTTTACTGACTCCCGACCCAGCCTTAATTCAGCTTGTTCAGCGTTTGTGGTCTCCTGATGTCCTAGAATTCACGATTTTCAAGCACGGCGGTCAAGCTATTGAACATTTGTTTAATGCCCCTCCTGATGTGTTGGTCGTGGATACACGTCTTTCGGATATCTCTGGTCCGGAGGTGACCTCCTTGGTCAAGAGTGAAAACGTCTACCGTCAATTGCCCGTCGTCATGTGTTTGGATTCATTGGATGATGAGCAGGAATGGGATTGGAATGCCGTTGAGGTTGATGATTTTCTTGTCAGGCCATTCAATCCTGCGGAGGTTCGGCACCGCCTCAATTTGACCCTGTGTCGGGCCATGCGCGCATTTGATGCGAATCCTTTGTCCAAGTTGCCAGGTAATTCCTCGATTCTCCAACGGATTCAGGAGCTGATCGAGCAAGGGGATGATTTCGCCCTGGTCTATTGTGATCTCGATTATTTTAAATCCTACAACGATGCGTATGGATTTTCCCGGGGCGATGAAATTTTGATGATGACGGCTCGGTTGATTGTGAATACCATCCGGAGTTATCGTGACCCGCAGACGTTTGTGGGGCATGTCGGTGGCGATGATTTCGTTTTCATCATGTCTCCGGAGAAGGTCGAAGGCGCGTGTGAGCGGATTCTTGCGGCGTTTGACGACATCGTGCCCCATTTCTACGACTCTGCGGATCGACGACGGGGAAACATTACGTCGGTTGATCGAGAAGGGAATACCAGAGTTTTTCCGTTGATGGCTCTTTCCCTTGCCGTTGTTATCAATCGGAACGGACGGATTCGGCATTATGGCGAAGTGTCATCGATTGCCATGGAATTGAAAAAAAAGGCCAAGAAAAATCCGAAGAGTTGTTATGTCATCGACCAACGAAAAACGTCATCAGCACGGTGAACTCGTGCAGGGATTTCTCGCCTTTTTGGAGGTTGAGAAGGGCTACTCTTCTGCGACTCTTCGGTCGTATGGAACGGATTTGGACCAGTTCCAGCAATTTCTTCGAGGCAAAAAACGGACCTTGGAAATCCCGGAACGGATTACTCGGGATCATGTGCGAGGGTTTCTGGCCGAGCTGCATCGGCGGGAGCTTTCAAAGACGTCGATGGGGCGCAAGTTGTCCAGTTTGCGGGCATATTTCAAATTTCTCATGCGGCACAAGCAGATCGGAAAAGATCCTATGGCTGGTATCCGCAATCCCAAGCAGGAGCAGCGGCATCCACAGTTGTTGAATGTCGATCAGGCCGTGGCCATGATGGAAGTAGCGGTGGAACCTGACCCGGAAGGGCTGCGGGATATTGCGCTTGCAGAGGTTTTGTATGGGTCTGGGCTTCGAATCAGTGAAGCCATCGGATTGGACATGAACGACGTGGATTCAGATGTGATCCGGGTGGTGGGCAAGGGAAACAAAGAGCGAATCGTGCCTCTGTCTGATGCCGCGATACAGCGAATTCGTCGGTACATGGAGCAGCGGCACGCCTTTCTCAAGGATGACTACTCCGAACAGGCACTTTTTTTGAGTGTGCGGGCCGGAAAGCGGCTGGACCGGCGGCAGGCCAATCGGATTATTGCCAAGCTTGCCAAATTGGCCGGACTGCCCAAGGACGTGCATCCGCACATGTTGCGACACAGTTTTGCCACGCATTTGCTTGAAGCCGGGGCAGATTTGCGCAGTGTGCAGGAGTTGTTGGGGCATGAAAATTTGACCACGACACAGCGGTACACCCATCTGGACATGCAGCATATCATGCAGGTATACGATGCAGCGCATCCACGAGCGGGTGTGAATGGAATTAAGAAAAAAAACAACGATACGGAGTAGATAATGGACAATCCCATGGTGCTTCTGGAAACCCCTGAAGGGGAGATCCTGATTGAACTTTTCCCGGACAAGGCCCCAAAGACCGTTGCCAATTTTTTGCAATATGTTGACGATGAGTTTTACGATGGCACCCTGTTTCACCGTGTTATCAAAGGCTTCATGGTTCAGACTGGCGGATTGACCTTTTCCATGGAGGAAAAGGAAACCCGTGCTCCTCTTGAAAATGAGGCGACTAATGGACTGAAAAATGTGGCCGGTTCCGTGGCGATGGGCCGGTTGCCCGAGCCGCACAGTGCCACCAGCCAGTTTTATATCAATGTGGCTGACAATCCGGATTTGGACCATACGGGCGAAGAGGATGAGAATTTTGGCTATTGCGTTTTTGGCGAAGTGATTGATGGCATGGATGTCGCTATCAAGATCAGCAAGGCGAAAACGAAGAGCTATCAAGGTTTTGATGACGTTCCGGTCGATCCGGTCTCTGTCATATCCGCCCGACGGTTTGAGTAAGTTCTGTTGAGAATGAAAAAGGCGAGATCCGAGGATCTCGCCTTTTTTTGTGAGTAAGTGATGGTGTTTAAGAGCGAATTTTCTTTTCCGCTTCTTGAAGTATTTTGCTCGCGTCCTGATACTTCTTTTCCGCTTCTTCCTTGAGACCGTTCATGAGTTCTTTCACGGTGACAATCTTGTCAACGAGGTAGGCATTGGCACCGGCAAAAGCAAAACCGTTTTTGAGTTTGCCCCTGTATGCGTTGACCAGAGCCTGCGCAATGCAGTAGGGCGAGTTCTCTTCGGCACAGGAATGCAGGCACTTGTATACGCATTTTTTGGGCTTTTTGATGCCGCTTGAAACCGCGTCGAGGAAGCTGTTTTTCAAGGCGCGTCCCGGCATCCCGACAGGGCTTTTGATGATGGTGATATCTTCTTTTTTGGCATTGATGTAGGCCTGTTTGAAAGCATCGTCGGCATCGCATTCTTCGGTGGCGACAAAACGGGTGCCCATCTGGACCCCGGAAGCTCCCATTTCCAGGAATTTGGCGATATCGCCGCCGGTATACACACCGCCAGCCGCTATAACCGGGATGTCTTTGTTGTGTGATTCCTTGTACGGATTGACCACGTCCATGACATCGGTGACGATATTTTCGAGTTGGTAATCGGGATCGTCGATCTGTTCGGCCTTGAAACCGAGATGGCCACCCGCCTTGGGACCTTCAACGACAAAGCCGTCGGGAAGGTAGTCAAAGCGTTTCAGCCATTTGCGGCACAGGATTGATGCGGCTCGGCCAGAAGAGACAATGGGGACAAGCTTGGTCCGCATGTCGTCCTTCATTTCATCGGACATCTCGCGAAGATAGCTCGGAAGGTCAAGGGGCAGTCCTGCACCGGATATGATGACATCCACTTTTTCGCGGAGAGATGTGCGTACCATGTCGCCGTAGTTGGTCAGGGCACACATGATGTTCACACCGAGCAGGCCGTCCGTCATTTTGGAACGAGCTTTTCTGATTTCATCAATGAGTCCACGATGATCTGCGCCAACTGGATCGGTGGCGCGTCTGGGATCACGCATACCGATCATGGATGTTGCGATAACACCGACGCCGCCTTCGTTGGCCACGGCACTTGCCAGGCCGGAAAGGGATATGCCGACGCCCATGCCACCCTGAATGATGGGAAGCTTGGCCGTCAGGTCACCGAAAGAAAGATTCGGAAGTTTCATTGGTTTTACCTCATATTTTTCTGAAGATACGTTCGTGTGCTTGATAATGCAATTCAAGTCAAGATAAACAGGTGTTTGAATCTTTTATAAATGAATTCAAAGCTCGTTTGAAGTCTTTAAACATGTCGAATATTTGTATTTTTACAAAAAAGCAAAATCAATTTGGAAGTGAGTATCGTTTCTTTGAATATCAGGTGGCGCAGTGCATGGTTCGTGCGTCGATGTTGAAAATCATGAATTGTCCGGTTTCATATCGCCTTTTTGAATCGACACATGGGATCTCGACCTTGGACTGGCTGATCATTGGTGCTTCAGTTTTTTGTCATTTCCCACACGGTTCCTTGAAATCGCACCATGTACATGCCGGTCCCGGCTGTGGAGTGAAGTTTTGTGCCAACAGCATATGCCGTATTAAAGTGCGAATCAATACAGGAATTTGATCTTTTATGCTTTCTTCCCGTTCTTCGTCGGTCAGTTTTGGGCCGAATAGGAGCTGTTCCTTGCCATCCTTGGCCAATTCGATCAGTCCGGCATCGTGAGGCAGGAATCGTTCACACTGGGTGTATAAATGAAGATAAACGGGCATCTGGACACTTCGGATTGCTGCTGCCATATCGGGTATGAGTGAGATATCAACCACGTCAGGCCCGAAGGTCTGGATACGATCCCACAGTTCCATATCATCCCACATCTTTTTTTGCGGAAGATGGCCTTGCCCCGTTTTGTAATCCAGAATGACGATTGATTCTTCGCGTTGTTCAATTCGATCGATTTGTCCGGCCAGAGGAATGGTCAGCCCGTCCACATCAACCGTGGTGGCAAGCGGTTGTTCCAATCCGAGCAGGGTTGCGGTCTGTTGTGAGGCCAGAAATTGTGTCAGACGAAAACGGCCAGTCTTTTTCAAGGCCATGCGGGTATCCAACGGCAAGCGGGAAAAAAGGTCATGCGAATTGAAGACCTCGTCAAATTTTTCCGTCAATGGAATGGGGTCGAGTTTATCCAGTTCCGTGAGTACACCGATGAACGGAGTCAAATATTCCTTGAGCACTTCGTGGACCATGGACCCGAATTCACTGCGGTCGCCGTCTTCATTGACCGTGTCCAGAGGACGTACTGGACTCAGGTAGCTGTAAAAGAACCGTTTTGGGCAGTTCATGTATTGATCTAGTCTGGAGGGAGAGAGTCCTTTGGTACAGAGTTTGTCGATCAGTGCGGCGTGGATGCTTTCCGTGATCGGGATGGCGGCTGGTGCCCCGGGAATCGAGCTGGTGGGAAAGGTCACGGCTCTGACGAGATCGCTTCCGGTCTCGATCAATTCTCTTCGTTCTTTTTCCTGTTCCCACAGGAGCTGTTCCACAAATCGACTACGCACGGACTTGGAATCCAGCAATCCGGGTTGGATGCCGTTTTGATAATAGATGACGGCCTCATCCGTTCCTTTGAGCAGCCGATAGAAGTTGTATCCCGAAACATTGTCTCGTTCTCGCGAGTCCGGCAGGCCCAGCAGTTTCCTGAGTGGGTCGGGCAAAAGCGGATCATATGGATTGGTTCCCGGAAGCCGTTCTTCCACCGCATCAAGGATGTACAGTCGTTTGAAATGAAGCAGTCGAGTTTCGAGAACTCCGAGCACTTGCAGTCCGGCTAGTGGGTCCGGTTCGAATGAGACTCGTTCAAGTGACATCATACGTCGGGCAAATGCGTGGCGGGTGGTTTGGCTGAAAGGAATGATGCTTGCCTCGGCCTGTTTCAATTGCGGTATCACTGAATTGGTCAGGCGGAACAGGCATTCGGCATCCATTAGATAGGTGTGCCAGAGCCGTTCGCCGTGGGCGTGCAGGAGTGTGGCCAGTCCGGTAAGGGCGTCTCCGAGGTCTGCCAGACTTTCAACGGGTTCAAAGCGAGTCAGGCAGCATTCGAGAATCTCCAGACGCAATGGTTCGGCGATTTTGGTATCGACATCCGTGAGCACCTCATCGCCATACGGCGGGAGCCAGTCCATGGGGTCGAGATATTTTTCGCCTTGTCGCATGGTGGATTCCCAGACGTGGAATATTCGGCGCAAGGGTTTTTCGTCCGGTCCGAGCAATCGCAAATAGGGATGCCGGATAAGGGCGATCAGGTCTTTCCAGTAATACCGGCCATCTTCACGTCGATTTTCTTGCAAGGTCAGCAAGGTCTCGACCAAACGAGCCAGCGAGGTTCGTTCGAGTGGATACCCCATGGAAATGTTGGGTTCCACATCAGGTAGGCCATGCAGGACCGGAAGGAGTGCGCCTTCATCCGGGAGGACGACTGCGGTTTCATCCAGCGTGGTCGCGGCGTTCATGTCCGTGGTCAACCCGGCCAGTTGTGAATGTCGGTCATAGCCTTCGCAAAAACGGATGGTTGGAGCGGTGGCTGGGGTATCGAATTGCAGTGGGATTTCGGCGTGTGTGTGCCACCGTTCCAGCCATGCGGTATGTTCCGCTGCACTCCAGTGTGCTCGTTCGTGATGCGCCAGTGCCGGATCACTGTGGATGATCGGATGGAGAATGTCTGCTTCCCATAGCCGTTTGAAAAAAGTGTCTTCAACGCCGCTCAAGGCATAAAATCCCGCTGCGATGATTTGTTTTTCCTGGACAGCTTCCAGAATGGCGTCTGGGTTTTCGGTGATGAATCGGGCGTCCATGCCCGAGGTGGTCCAGCCTTTCGCTGTCAGCCGGGCGGAGTACTCGGCGTGAATGGCACTGAGTTGTTCCAACAGTCCGGCAGCATAGGCCGACACTTCGCCTTCCATATAACTCAAGTCATCGGGTTCGATTTCCTGGCGCATGAGGTCATCCATGAGCTTGGCCAACCGGATTCCCCAGGGCAGGAATTGCTCATGGTCCAACTTCGGCAATTGTGAGAGGAGTGACCCTTTGGCTGTTCGAAGGTCATTGACCACAGCGCGTAAGGTTTCTACCAGATCGAGTTGGTTGGCGCGGATCGGCGGGACTGGTACCAGCGTGCGATGGAGATTTGTCACGAAATCCGCGATGGATGTCATGTGCGGCATGAACATGGGCTTGGGCAGGTCCGGATGGGTCGCGAGTAACGCCTTGACGTGCCGACGAGGCCTATTGTGCGGAAAGAGGACAATGGTGTCGCGTAAGTCGCCGCGTTCGATGAGCAATTCGGCGACAGCGGGCATGAAATCGATATGCCATGGAATAAGGGTAATGGATCGCATTTACGCATCCCTCCCGACTTCGATGATTTTCTTGAGATCGAGATAGACGAGAAACCCCTGTGGTTCTGGGATGTCCGGCATGGAGGAGAGGATTGTCATGTATTCGCTGACCTGTTCGTGATTTTTGGGGGTCGGTTGACCTGTCTTGAAGTCCACAATGGCGGTTTCCTTGCCAAGGGACAACAGGTCGATTCGTTTGAATTGGCCTTTGTCGTCCATGATTTCCGGCTCACGGAGGCCGTGTTCGAGCCATGTCCTGAGCCGGATGTCCGAGAGAGCCCAGAGGGACATTGCACGAAGCTCGTCTGTCAACTGGGTGTATTCGTTGGCGGGAAGTGCGCCGACTTCCGGAAAATCCTGAATGGCCAGTCGCATGGAGCGTTCCGTGTCGGCAGCGTCGTCACCAGTGATAGTCATGTATTCCATGGTCTTGTGGGCTATTTCGCCACGCATTCGTTCGTTGAAGAAGTAGTCGTCGAGATTGTGGCGGTAAACCCGCAATCGAGGAAGCCATTCCATGAGTCGGCTTTCCGTCTCGTCCCGGGGCAGCTCACGGGGGAGGACCGGAGTCTGCGGTTCGGACGGGCATGTTTCTGTCGGTGTGACGCCGTATTCAAAACAGCCGTTTTCATCCAGATCAAGAAATTGATTCATGGCGGCCAAGGCTGGAGACGTTGTTGGTTTTTCGGCAAAGAATCCGTAGAGTTCTTCGCGGGATCGGGTCCATGCCACGTATAACAGGTTGAGCTGTTCCCGGACCGCTCGTCCCAGACTTTCATGGTACGGGCGTCCGAGACCCTTGTTCATGGGCACGAGAACACGGTTGCCCTCGAATTCCTGCACGGAAAAATCCTGATCCGGTTTGACGGACCAATGGTGGAACGGAACAATGACCACCGGAAATTCCAATCCTTTGGATTTGTGGATAGTCATGATGCGGACCGCGTCGATGTTTTCCGGGAGCGGGACTTTTTCATCCCCGGATTTTTCAGTCCAATATTCAAGAAAGGCCGTGAGTGATCCGTATCCGTTTTCTTCGGCCAGATGGACGACTTCGAGGAATCGTCGGACGTACAGTTCGGACTCCGGGTGCCGTTCAAGGACTCGAAAGACCCGGATGGCCTCGCGGGTCAGGTCATAGGGGGTCATTAAGCCGGATTGGTTGTAAAAGGGTTCGATGAATCGTCTCCAGAGGTCGGGATAGTCTTCGCGAAATTGCACGCCCAAGGGCTTTTTTTGGGGAATGATGAGCCAATCCAGCACAGTCTCGGCCTCAAGTTCGGCTTCGGCCTGAAAGAGTTCGCTGCCGCCGATAAAGGTCAGGAAGGCGAGGTCGTCTCGTGGATAATCGAGAAAACCGAGGAGTCCGGCCAGTTGGCGAACAATGGGGTGACGATCCAGTTGCAGGGAGTTCTCCGTGATGACCGGGATGTTTTTCCGGACGAGCAGGTCACAGACCAGCGCGGCATGGCCGTGAGAGCGGACCAGAATGCCAATGTCCTTGTAATTGCGGCGCGCGGTGAGGTCGTCCATGAGACTGTTGAGCGCGGTCAGGGCATTCTCTTCGATTTCGCTGTTTTTGCTGCCCGGCAGTTGTTTCATGCGAACGTAGCCACTTGTGTCCGCTGTTTTGGGGGGCAGAGATTGACCGCACTCGGCGAAACTACGAGTCAGGTCAAAGGCGAATTCGGCCTTGAATGGTTCGTCTGCCGTGCTGAACAGGGTGTCCGCCAGTTGGCTGGTTTGGTCCATGGTTTCCAAATGGTGAAAAAATAAATTGTTGAATTCCACCACGTTTCTGAAACTGCGCCAATTGTCAGGGAGTGTTTCCGCAGTTTTTTCATCGGCAATGGGCGCGATGTCCGGTTGGGTCATGACCTCGTCAAAGAGTGAGGAGTCGCCGCCACGCCAGCCGTAAATGGCCTGTTTGACATCTCCCACGAAATACAGACTGCCGCCCTTGGCGAGACATTCCTGCGTGAGCGGGGTGATGGCCTTCCACTGGTCTCGGCTGGTGTCCTGAAATTCGTCCACAAGCAGGTGGTGCAGTCGGGAACCCAGACGGCAATATGCCTCGGAAACGCCATTTTCACCGGTAAGGAGTTGATTGACATGACCGGCCAGGCTGGAACCGAGAATCATGCCGCGTTGTTTTTGGACGGCGTCGAGTCCCGTGGTCAGCTGTTCGGCGATATCAATGGCCGGGGCCAGTGTGTACGCACCGCATAACATGGCGTGGTTGCTTTGATACTTGGCCCAGACGCGTTGCAAATGGGCGTATTGGGCTTCGACCTGTTCCGTGACCATGGGCTTGCCTTTTTTCAGCACGCAGTCGGCAAAGCTGTCCTTGTGGATCAGTTTCGAATCAGGAGGGGCGTCAAAGAGTGTGAGCGCGTCGCATTTTGCCAGAAATTTGAGAAAATTTTTGTTGGCAGGTAATCCGGTGTCGTTCAAATACACCGTCATGTCCGCAATGGCCTGTTTGAAGGCGGCGTATTCTGTGGTCAGAAGTTCTTTGATGGTCGGCTGGTCGGTGAGAAGCGGACCGGGAATATCCCGCAGGTGGTCCGCCAGTTCCTTGATACGGCTTCGGATTGCGTCCTGTATCCAGAAACCGTTTCGGCCTTCTGTGCGAATCAGCGTATCCATGGCCTTGGACAACCGTTCGTGTTCGGCTTCGTCTGTCAGGCAGATGTCCATGAAATGGTCGTAGACCGCATCGAAGAGTTCTTGCTCATCAAAGACAATTTCAAAGTCGGGGCGAATGCCGAATTCAAGGGCAAAGAGTCTGAGCAGTAAAGCGAGCAGGGAGTCAATGGTGCGGATATTCAAGCTGTGATAGCGGCGAAGAATCGCACTCAGTGTCGTGCGAGCGGCGTCTGGTGAACAGGTGTGCCGTTCTTCGCCCTGGTTGAGCGCACTGGACTTCAAGCCTTTGACCACGCGTTCCTTCATTTCGGCGGCGGCCTTGTTGGTGAAGGTCACGGCCATGATTTCCGGCCAGGTGAAACCGTGGGCTTTTTTGCCGGTGCAGATAAATGGTTGTGCCGAGTCGCTGGACGCGTCGAGCAGGGTCAGAAAGCGGCGGGTGAGTTGGTACGTCTTGCCGGAACCGGCTGAAGCCTTGATCTGTTTGAGAAGCGACATGGGTTATACCTCGTTGAGTGCTTCGGCGCGACGAGCTTTCGAGCCGGAAAGAATGACCAGAAAGACTGCCACCAGGATCAGGGCACTGCCAATGGAGCCGAAGATGGAAAAGTGTTCGCCGAAAAGAATATAGGCGGACAGGGCCGCGACCACGGGTTCAAAGGTCGCGATAATCGATGCATGGGTTGCATCCAATCGTTTCAGTCCGGCATAATAGAGGGAAAAAGCAATATAGCTTGTGACCAGAGCAAGCCCTATAAGAAGCAACCACGCCTGGGGGGTCTTGTCGGCAAAAGTCACGAATGGGAAAAGGAGTGCCGCGCCAAAGGGCAGGGCATAGACGAAAATGGTGGGGGTGGCGTATCGGTACAGGAATTTTTTCCCGAAAATGTAATAGAGCGCGTAGGTGAATCCGGAAAGCAGACCCGCAGCTAGGCCAAACAGGTTGAGATTGAAAGGTGCGCCGGTGAGCAACTGTGGCCCGAGGCTGATGCAGGCGACGCCAAGGATGGTCATGACCACACAGGCCATTTTTGTTGTGGTCAATGCTTCCTTGAGGACGAGCCAGGACAGAAGCGCAACCCAGGCCGGTGCCGTGTAGAGCAGGACGGCGGCCAGTCCAATCCCCACATCCCGGATGGCGAGTTGATATGAACCATAAAAAAGTGTGACGCAGATGAAACCGAAGCCGAACAGGGCTGGCAGGTCTGTCCGGTGAACCTTGACCTGTTTTGTCAGGCTTGCGTGAATCAGGAACATGATCCACGCAAGGGCTGCGCGCCAGAAAGCTATTTCCAGTGCGCTGATACCTTCGGCAAGAGTGTATTGCGTAAAGAGGCCGATCAGCCCCCACATGGATGCCGCAGATAAAACATACAAGAATCCGACCATGTTATAATTCGTCCTTGGAATGGTGGTACGTGTACGGGGTTGATGCGGTCAGGGACAGGGCCGTTTGGCGATCAGATCGGTTGGTTTCCCTGGAAGTGCTCCAATGGATGTGATCGGTCATGGTGGTGTCTCGTTTGCATTTGTCTGTACAGGGAACGCATTGTTTTAAGATGAATTGTATTCTGCGTCAACGCATTGGAAACCCTTGCGAGTTCCTATGGTTCAAGGATATGCTGCCATTATGGATATGCAGAAAAAACAGACGATCAGTGAAGAAGTGGACGGATTGCGGCTGGATAAGGTGCTTTCCGCCGTTTTGGATGGGGAAAGCCTTCGGTTTCGACGGCGATTGTGTGACGATGGACGCGTCCTTGTAAATGGGAGGCAACGGAAGCCCGGATACAAGGTCCATGCGGGACAGCAACTGGAAATTCGTGCAGGGAGTGAGGCGATGTCTGGAACTGACTTGGGAGTGTCTGTGGTGCATCGAAATGAGGCATTTGCGGCGGTTTTCAAACCCGGATGTGTCCATTCGGCAGCCATTGCGGGGCGGGAAATTCCCTGCGTCGAAGGGGTGTTGCCTGAATTGTTTCCTCAGAATGAACCGAGATTGTTGAATCGATTGGATTATTTGACATCTGGGCTTGTGTTGGTCGCTTTGAATGGAGATGCCGAGAACGAGTACCATACGCTTGAGGATGGTGGGTATCTCAGAAAATATTATTGTGCCGAGGTTCAAGGGCGGTTGGATGGAGTGATTTCTGTGCGACACGCGTTGGATACGGCTGACCGAAAGACCACACGCGTTTTGCCCGAATTGTCGGACGATCCGTATCGTTGGACCGATGTGACGGCGTTGTCTCACGACCATGAGCGGGATACGACCTTGGTTCAGTGCCTTATCATGAAAGGGGCCCGTCATCAGATTCGGGCGCATTTGGCCTCACTCGACCATCCCATTGTGGGGGATTCTCTGTATGGAGCAGACGACGCATCTTTTTTGCATTTGCATCATGAGCGGTTCGAATTGCCGGGATTTTCGGCTTCGGCTCCGTGTCCATGGGGACCACAGACAGAGATCTCATAGCGGGGTGTTCGAGAATCGGTCGTGGGTGATGTTTTAAAAAAAAGGCCCCGGTTTCCAGATGGAAGCCGGGGCCTTTACGTGTGGTGTCTTTATTTCTTTTTATTGAAGGCTTCCTGCAACTTGGCGCCGAGAAGGCCCATGCCACCGGAGGCTGCGGACGATTTTTGTCTTTTGGGTGCAAACTGTTTCCAGTCGCCATTATCTTGCACATCGCCAGTCGTCAGAGAGATTCGACGGTCAGTGGCCTTGACCTCTCCGATGACGATTTCAACACTGTCGCCAGCATGCAATTTTTCAAAAGCCGCTGGTTTCTCGGAGCGGGCAATGATGGATTTGGGCAACAGGCCGGTGATGCCGGGTTCGAGCTGGATGAAGATGCCGAATTGTTCTTGTTTCTCGACGGTCCCTTCAACTTTTTGGCCAGCTTGATATTTTTCGGCCACATCGAGCCACGGATCGCCTTCGGCGTCTTTCATGGACAGGCCGATGCGTCGTTTTTCGAGATCAATGGATTTGATCTTGACCGAAACCTGTTGGCCTTCGGAAACAAAATCAGCAGGTTTGTTCACGCGTTTGGTATAGCTCATTTCCGAGACATGGACCAATCCGTCCACGCCGGGAGCAATTTCGACAAATGCGCCGAAGTCTGCCAGACGCACGACCTTGCCGGTTACCTTGTCTCCTTCGGTAAAGGTCGCTGACAGGGTGTCCCATGGGTCCTGAGCCAGTTCTTTCATGGACAGGGAAATCTTGAGACGGCCCTTGTCATCATGCTCGATGCCAATGATCTTCGCTTTGACTTTTTGTCCCACAGTGACGGCTTCTTCGGGGTGTCCAATGCGTCCGTATGAAATCTGGGAAATATGGACCAGTCCTTCCAGGCCGGGCATGATTTCGACAAATGCGCCAAATGCTGCCAATCGGGTGACGGTGCCTTCGATCTCGTCGCCGACCTGTGTCTCGGACACAAATGTTTTAGCGGCTTCTGCGGCGTCGCGTTCCAGCAGGGAACGGCGGGAAACAACGATGTTACGGCCACTTTGTTCCAACTTGGTCACGAGGAATTCCAAGGTCTTGCCGACATATTCCTCGGGATTTTCCACATAACGGCTGTCGATCTGGCTGACCGGACAGAACGCGCGGTGCTGCATCAATGTGATGTTGAAGCCACCTTTGCAGGTGGATTCGACCTTGCCTTCAACGGGCAGGTTGCTGTTCTTGGCTTCTTCAAGCATGGCCAGTCCACCAATGCCGGAAATGGCACGGGATAACTTGATACCGCCCGAGTCTTTGCCAACCACGTAGAGTTCTACAGTGTCGCCATCTGCGACAGTGCAATTGCCTTCGTCGTCCAGCATTTCCGCTTTTTCCACCACGCCATCCAGCTTGGTGCCTGTGTCCACGAAAATGGTGCTTTCTCCTACCTGGATGACTGAGCCTGAAACCTTGTCGCCAATGTTCAGATTGTCTCCGCCACCTTCGCTGTACTGTTCAAACAGTTCGGCGAAATTCTCTTCGCCTTCTTCGACGCCGTTACGCTCTTTGAATTCTTCGGACACGATGATTACCGTTCTTTAAAAAGGTTATGTGAGAAGTGCCTTGGCAAAATCTTTGCCGTTAAACGGACGAAGATCTTCCATCTTTTCGCCCAGGCCGACGTAGGTTATCGGCAGTTTGTTTTGCAGAGTCACTGCCACCACTACACCGCCTTTGGCCGTGCCGTCCAGTTTGGTCAGGATGATTTCATCCACGCCCACTGCTTCGTTGAACAGTTTGGTCTGGGACAAGGCGTTTTGGCCGGTTGTGGCATCAATAACCAGCACGTTGCGGTGAGGAGCACCTTCGTGCTTCTTGCCGACGACTCGCTGGATCTTTGTCAGTTCTTCCATCAGGTTGGTTTTTGTATGCAACCTGCCTGCCGTGTCAAGTAGCAGCAGGTCATATCCTTCACTGATCGCCTTGTCCATGGCCTCGTAAGCCACGGCAGCCGGATCAGACCCTTCTGCTTTTGCGAAAAAACCTGCGTTGATACGGTTGGCCCAGACTTCAAGTTGCTCGATGGCAGCCGCGCGGAATGTGTCTCCGGCAGCGATGAGCACCTTTCTGCCTTGCATTTGGGCGCGATAGGCCAGCTTGGCAATGGTGGTGGTTTTACCAACGCCGTTGACGCCCACCATCATCAGGACTTCGGGAGGGTTTACGGCCTCAATGCGGGGTGGAACCTTGAAGATATCTTCCAATTCATCCCGGAGGATGGCCTTGAAGTCATCTGGGTTGTCGGTTCCTGCCTTGCGGGCGCGGGCCTTGAGGTTGTCCATGAGCTGGTTGGCCGCTTCCATGCCGACATCTGCCATGATGAGAATTTCTTCGAATTCTTCCCAGAATTCATCGTTTAACGATGTGTGGCTGGACAGCAGGGTATCAATGCGCTTGGTAATTTGCTCGCGGGTTTTGGAGATACCTTCGGATAATTTGAGGAACAGCCGATCGCGTTCGTCTTCTTCATCCTCCAGGTCCAGGGCCAACGCCAGTCTGAATTGCAGCTCGGATTTGAATTCGGCAACAACGACGTACCCCATTTCGTCGAGCCATGCGTCAAATTTGGCGATGAAATCTTTGGCTTCGGCGTCTGGTGCGCCCAGGGCTTTGAAAAGAAACGCCAGTCGATCCCAGAGGGCAGGGCCTTTTTCATCCACGCCTTCCACAATGATATTTAACCATTGAGAAAGTTTTGGTTCTGCCTGACGCAGAGACAGCGTCAGCCCGGCCTGCCAATCCGTTTCAGGCGTGGGCGCGGCGTCAGTTTCCGTTTGCGGAGCCGTTGCAACTGTCTGTTGTACGGCAGGAGATTCAGGCTCGGAAGCGGAATGCTCCTCGATTTCTATGCCTTTTTCTCTTTTGTATTCGTCAAGAGCCTGCTGGGCCGCGTCTTCCGGGCTTGACCAGGCTTTTTTCAGTTTGCTGAAAAATCCCATGAGGACCTCATGATTTTGATATCGTTGTTCGTTAGGGCGTAGTTAATAGCCTACCTGACTTGCGGTGGCAATAGAGGATATGATGCTTCAGGATGTTGCCATTCTTCGAGTGAGACGCTAGGAACAGAGAAAAATTATCGAAAGGATAGTGTCTATGAAACGAACCAAGATAAAAGATGCGCTGAACGCAACGGCTCCCATGGATGAGATTCTCATCAAGGGATGGGTTCGTTCCAAGCGTGACAACAAGGGTTTTTCTTTTGTGGCTTTGAATGATGGCTCCTGTTTGGCGACCATTCAGGCAATTGTTGACCATACTCCGGAGATCGAAGAAGCCTTGTCTCGGATTGGGACCGGGGCATCTGTCGGGATTGTTGGTGAATTGGTCGAATCGCCGGGCAAAGGACAGAAGTGGGAAATTCGTGGGAAAAAGCTTGAAGTGATCGGTGAAGCGGATCAAGAAACATTTCCCCTTCAGAAAAAACGGCATTCGGACGAGTTTCTGCGTTCGATCGCCCACTTGCGGCCACGGACCAATAAATATGGGGCCATGTTTCGTATGCGGTCCGCCTTGGCGCAGGCTGTCCATAAGTATTTTTCCGAAAAAGATTTTTTCTACATTCATACCCCCATCATCACCGGGTCCGATTGCGAAGGTGCCGGAGAGATGTTTCGAGTGACCAGTCTGGAGGCCGGTTCCCAGTTGCCGCCCGAAGAAGATTTTTTTGGTCAACCGTCACAATTAACCGTGTCAGGTCAGTTGTCCGCCGAGATGTTTTCCCTGTCTTTGGGCGATGTTTATACCTTTGGGCCGACATTCCGTGCCGAAAATTCGAACACGCCGCGTCACGTGGCTGAGTTCTGGATGATCGAACCGGAAATCGTTTTTTCGGACTTGTCTGATGACATGGACCTTGGCGAAGACATGATTAAATACCTTGTGGCTCACATGCTCGACAATTGTGCCGAGGACGTGGAGCTGTTTGCCAAGTGGGTGGACAAGGGACTCATGCCGACGTTGCAGACCATTCTGGACAAACCGTTCGAGCGAGTACCGTACACCGAGGCCATTGAGATTCTCAAAAAGACCAAGAAAAAGTTCGAATATCCGGTGGAGTGGGGCATGGACCTCCAGACCGAGCATGAACGATTCCTGTGTGAAGAGAAATTTAAGAAACCCGTCTACGTGTACGATTATCCCAAGACCATCAAACCCTTTTATATGCGTATGAACGATGACAACACGACCGTTGCCGCCATGGATTGTCTCGTTCCCCGCATTGGAGAGCTGATCGGCGGGAGCCAGCGTGAAGAACGTATGGACGTGCTGGTGGCGCGCATGGATGAAATGGGGCTGAACAAGGATGACTATTGGTGGTATCTTGATTCCCGCAAGTACGGGACCGCACCTCATGCTGGGTTTGGCATGGGTTTCGAGCGGATGCTGATGCTTGTCACGGGTGTCTCCAATATCCGTGATGTCATGCCGTTCCCTCGGACGCCAAAGAGCCTCGATTTTTGAAGTAAACAGAGAACGTTTGAAAGAAAGGCCCGGTGCAATAGCTCCGGGCCTTTTATTTATTTGAGGGGAAGATAGATGTCCGTTTGCAGTTCTTCGGGCGGTGTGTTGTCCGGTGCATTCAGATATATCTCGAAACTGGGACCTTCTTTGAGTTCTTGGCCGCTGGTGGGGAGCCATTGGCCCATGAGTTTCCCATATGCCTGTTCCAGTTCGCTGTATGGACCACAATGTCGGGTGACAGCATAGTCTCCGCCAGACAGGGTTTGAATTCCGATTTCTCCTGCTCCTTCAACATCGGCGTGAACGGTGAAACAGGCATCGTAGCGAATTTTATCCGCAGGCGTGACTTGGGGATCATCATAACAGATGCCGATGAATTTCGGGAGCGGGTCAAAAAGCCCTTTGGGTTCAGCCCATGCGCAGAGCGTTTCCCATGCTTGTGTGCAGTCCTTGTAGGGACCGACATGTCTGACATAGGCCACTCGTAACGGAGCAATTCGTTCAATTTTCACTTTCATGGAGACTTCCTTTTGTTGGGTAATGGTTAACCTGATGCGCGCATTTTCAGGGAGATAGTGAACCGAGCCGGAAAGTCTTTTGTACAAATTTTTCCAGTGGTTCTCCTGATATTTGGAAGGTGGACAATCAAACATTTTCTTGAATGCCCGGCTGAATGACTCCACCGTTTCATATCCGGCATCAAAAGCTGCGACCGTGACAGACGATGTCCCCATCGCCAATCTGGTTGCGGCTCGTTCCATGCGGATTCGACGAATGTGTTCGATGACGGTTTCGCCGAACATGCCTTTGAATATCCGATGAAAATGAATCGGAGAAAAAAAGGTCATGGCAGCAAGTGATTCAAGCGTGAGATCTTCGTCAAGATTCGCTTGAATATGACGCAATACCAAATGCATTCGTTCAAAGTAGAGATTTTTGGTGGTGTCTTTCATCGTGCTTCCCATTGCGTGCAGGGTACGGACGTCTCATGAGAGATACTTGATGTTTTCTGCCGTTTTCACATTTGCCCAGTATAGGCCATCTGGTCTTTTATTTCAAAACGATTGATGAGGTCTGGTCGATGATTTATTTATTTGATTAATTCAAATGAATGAAAAGAGTGTAAATGTATGAAAAAAAAGAGAATATCTCCGAAAGAACCCTAACTTTAATTGTTTCTGTCAGGTATACATCTCTTCGAAGTGTATGGATTTGAAGGGACCAGGACGCGTGATCTGGCTGAAAAGGCCGGAGTCGATCAGGTAGCCATACCGTTAGCGGGTATCGGCGTTGTTTGGGAATGATCCGATTTTTGGGGTGGAGTTTATTAAAATGCGTGTGCGAGAAGGGTGTACTCCGCAGGAAGGGGCCAAACTTGCGAGCAGGGTCCTATTTGGGCGGTGTTTTTGTTTTCTTTTATAATGATTATAGGCGTTATTCTCGTGTGAACCGAGCGGGGCTTATTGGTACAAATCATTATATGGTTGTGCGTTAGTCTGTTTTTTGGCCAGCTGACATCATTGGTTTTGGTACTTCTTTTGGTTCCCGGTTTGTATGCCATTCTTGGCGATTTTAATCTGACTTCGACGACCTCATGTGAAGAAGGTCTGGCTGATAAAAAAAAGTGTGTAAAATTATATGAGTTATTTAAGATGTTTATAGTTATTATAAAAAAAGAATGCGAAAAATAGTGAAAAACAGCTTGACCTCTCGTGGCGATTCCCATAGAATGTCTTTCGCCGCACGGGAAAGCCCAACAGGACATCCCCGGCGGCTTGTTCTTTCTTAAACATACGGAACAGTTGGACGCATTTTGGTTTTTGAGAAAAAAACAAAAAGTAGTTGACAGTCGGTCTGGAAAAATCTAGATTGTACTTTCCTGCAAAACGCAGGGTGTTCTTTGAGAAAAAGACAGAATGGTCTTTGACAATTAAATAGCGAGTTGAGCAAATAAGATCACGATAATCACAGCCCGTTTAATTACGAGTAAGAATAA